>CAZTDW010000109.1:0-13375 GCA_964611835.1 uncultured Rikenellaceae bacterium
GAAATTGAAAGTAGTATTTCAATACTTTCCAGGTTGCTTAAGGAAACTCCATTACATTATCCTGTAAGGTGGATTGCAATAAAGCTTCTTGAGAAGGATCAGGAAATAACCAGGCTGATAAGAGAATTGAAACCTGAGGTTATTGAAAAGTCAGAAGAGCTTTCAAAAAATCTCGAGGATATTCATGGTCATGATTCCTCGATTGTTATAGCTGATGAAAGGAGTCATCTTGCATCAAGGATAATCAGGGACACCGTAAAGATAATCCCAAGGGCCAGACTATCGTTCAATGAGAAGCTGGATATACTGACTACCCATAAGTTCACGGGATACCTGCTTATGATTTTAATTGTGGGGGGTATGTTCCTTTCGGTTTTTTCCCTGGGAAACTGGGTTTCCGGCTGGCTCGACGGGGTATTCACAGGCTGGCATGACTGGTGGAAGGAGTCGGTGGGTACTACATTCCTGTCTTTGCTCGGATGGTCGGCTATTGAAAGTGTTCTGGCACTTGTTCAGATCGCACTGCCATACATTCTCCCCTTCTATATCATTCTTTATGTTCTTGAGGACTGGGGTTACATTTCGAGAATATCATTCCTGATGGATAACCTGATGCACAGGATGGGGATCCATGGGAAAGGGTGCATCTCTTTTATAATAGGATTTGGGTGCAATGTCCCGGGATGCCTTTCGTGCCGCATTATGGAATCAAGACGTGAGAGGTTCATAACTGCTGTGCTGGTCACGCTGGTGCCGTGCTCCGCTGTCTCGGTCATTATTTTTGGTCTTGTGGGCAAATATGTCGGAATATTGTGGGCATTCGGATTGTACCTTTTTGCCATGATTCTTATTTTTCTCGCTGGTAAAATATCATCAAAGGTTATCGGTGGCGAACCTGTGGAACTTATCATGCCTATGCCTGATTATAAGACACCGCATCTCAGAACAATCCTTGTGCAGACATGGGATGCCCTTAAGGAATTCGTTTATATTGCAGCTCCCATTGTTATTATTTCCGGGGTGGTGATCCAGGCTATAAATCTCGCAGGGTGGATGCCGGCGATTTCTTCACTCCTTAGCCCGGTAACAGTAAACTGGCTTGGTCTTCCGGCCATCACCGGGATCCTGCTGATTTTCGGAATCCTTCGCAAGGAGCTGATACTGGTTATGCTGGCGGCATATCTGGGAACAGCAAATTTCGGCGATGTGCTGAACCCGCAGCAAATGATCACCCTTGCAGTTGTCAGTATGTTTTATGTGCCATGTGTAGCCACAATATCAGTACTCTGGAACGAATACGGATGGAAAAAAGCCATGGCCGTCTGTGTTCTTGAGATCCTTTTTGCAATAATACTCGGAGGAATTGTCAAACGGATCCTTGATCTGGTTTTCTGAAAACAAGACAGAAAGTATCGGCTGGTCAGAATGATCCATTACGGCTAAAAGGATCTATTTTATGTATGCTGTTCCGTAAGGATGGCGCTGTGCCCTTTTTAGCATCGAATTGGCAAGATCGCTGTTCCTGAACCTTTCGGCTTCCGGATCCCAGCTAAGCAAACCAGGGACTTTCATGGCAATATGGCTTATGAGGCATACGGTACATGACCTGTGGCCTACCTCAACGGGTGAAATAGTCTCTTTACGGCTTTTTATGCATTCCAGCCAGTTCCCGTGGTGGTTATCGCTTTTATAAAGATGTATTTCATTTTCACCGATTTCAGAATCTAGTATTCCACGATCGCCTGCATCCAGTTTTATTGAATGAGCGTGGGAAACGAAGATCCATCCCAGCTCTCCTTCATATTTTATTCCGGGAGGATAACCGCCGCTGACAAACATGTTAATCCCGGTTTTATATTCTGCCTTAACCATAAAATCACCGTGGACATTCCACAGACCTGACCTTGGAAATTCTGCCACGGCTGTTATGGAGACCGGACCGGTAAGTTCGGTATCCATTCCCCAGGCTGAATAATCAAAAAGATGAGATCCCCATCCGGTTATCATACCTGCACCGAACTGCTCACATCTTAACCATCCGGGGCGGGAATAATCATTTTGCGGGTGAACCCTTGTTTCGGTATAGTATACTTCAGGAGTAGATCCGAGCCACATATCATAGTTGAGATTTTTCGGGACCGGCATTTCAGGAGCCTCCGGTCCGGGCGGATCACCCGGAAGTCCGATTCTCACCGTATGGATTTTGCCGATACGGCCATTCCTGACAAGCTCTGCCGCTCGCCTGTATTGGGGATCTGATGACCTGCATTGAGCACCTGTCTGGAAAACAACACCCTGACTTTTAACTATATCGCTGAGAAGTCTTCCTTCGGCCACCGTCAGAGTCAATGGCTTCTGGAGATAAATGTCTTTTTTTGCTCTGGCAGCTTCAATCGCAGGTTGGGCATGCCAGTGGTCTGGGGTGCATATTAAAACCGCATCAATTTCAGGATTCACAAGCAGTTCATGGTAATCTTCATACATCTTTATCCCTGCATTGTATGAATTGCCGGATTTATCCCTGTAGTAATTCTCAATCATTTGCCTGCCATCATTCAATCGCCTGTTGTCCACGTCGCAGACGGCAATCAGCCTGGCATCATCATATTTGAGAATTTCGGGCAGATTATGTTCACGTGCAATCCTGCCGCAACCTATCAATCCGATATTAATCCGGTCTGAAGGCGCCGTTCTTTTTAACACTCCGGCCGGTATAATCTCGGGAATTATGATTGCACCTGAGACACATCCCAACGTATTTCTGAAAAAATCTCTTCTTCTCATTTTCTTATGAAATTAGTTATCAGTCAATTGATCCTGGCTGCAGCATAACTGTCAAGGAACAGAACAGCTTCACTATGATTCCGTAATACTGATGCCGGACAGTTTTGAGTTATTTCACCCGATAAAGTATTGTAAACGGCTGTTGCCTTACGTTCGTCAGGAACGGTGCAGCTTATGACTTTCGAAGCCATGATGGCCGGAATAGTGAGTGTTACTGCTTTTGCCGGAACATCATCAATTGAAGGGAACCAGCCTTCTCCTGCCTGTTGTTGCCTGCATGCCTGATCCATCTCCACCACCTTAAGATAGTCTGGATCATTAAAATCTGCAAAAGCAGGATCATTAAATGCTATATGACCGTTTTCACCTATTCCTATGCAGGCTACATCAGCAGGATGGCTTTTAAGAAGTCTTGAATACCTTTCTATCTCCGATCTGATGTCGGAGGAGTTGCCGTTCAGGTAGAATATTTTTCCGGGTTTTACAATGTCTGCAACCCTGTCTTTCAGAAATCTCCTGAAACTTGCAGGATGCTGGTCTGTCAGTCCTATATATTCATCAAGATGGAACAGGTTAATATTCTTCCAGTCAAGGTCTTTTTTCAGAAAAGCATCAAGGAATGGGTATTGAGATGCACCGGTACCAAGAATAAGATTTGCATGGCCCCTTTCCTTTAGGGCAATCCATATCTTTCCGGCGACAAAACCGGCTGCTTCCAAGCCCATTTCTTCCTTAGTCCTGTATATTTCCACCTTCAGTTTATCCCTGAAAAAAGACCTTTCGCAGATCATAGTTTGACGTATTAATTTCCCGAAAACAGGCCATTCAAGATAGTATTTTTTCAATTGTTGCCTGATTCCTGATTGTAGAATTATGCATATTCTCACCGTGGTTTTATAAGTATGATTATGCTGTTGGTTCGGGTTTCAGTCAAGAAATTCATAAACTGATTCGCAGAATCTTATGCCGGAGGTATCCAGAAAAGCCCTGAGAGTACGTCTGTCAGCTTCTTTGTTGATGGTATCGGGAGATGTTACGCTTAATCCTGCCAGAAGGGATGCAAACTGCTGTGCTTCTGACAGGGGTAATCCCAGGGAGATCCCTGTCAGAAGCCCTGAAAAGAACGCATCTCCGGCGCCTGCCGTTCCTGCGGCCAGCGTTTTGACGGCAGGGAACCTGTGGAGTTCCATTCCGTCCCAGCACCAGGAGCCGTTAATTCCTCCAGTAACTGCCACCATGATGTTCCGGTTTGACCTTTTAAACAAACTGACCGCCGATTTTACTATCCTTTCATGATTATTATCAGTGAGCATAACGGCTGCTGCGGCTTCATCAAGGTTTATTGAAAGAAGGTCGACATAGTTCATTAACTTTTCATCGATAGCTTTCTTAATTTCGCCGGAGGTAAAGGATGCCGTGCACAATGCCCCGTATTCTCTTCCCAGCTCAAGGAGTTTTTTCCTGCCTTCCATGGGTACTTCCGGTGCAGCCATAACAATCCCCTTACTGCCATGTTTTTTGATTTCTCCCGAGGCTCTTTCTATAAATTCTGCGTTTACCCCTGCACTTGCCGAATCATCGGTTGTGAGATTTCCGCCGCTTCCGTCGGGGTAAAAGAAGCAAAAGGAGAATAAGGTTGACACTCCCGGCACCATTTCAATATATTTCATATTGAATCCATCATTTTTCATTTCCTCATAAAGCAGGCATCCTGTATCATCATCACCCAGGCGGCCGACGGGAATTACTGAAAATGAAGGACCCAGCAGCTTAAGAAGGTAATGAAGGATTATGTGCTGCTTGCAGTAATCGCGCTTATCAAGAAAATGACCTTCCCGGCTCTCTTCACGTCCAAGGGTATGATTCCCGTTCATGATGAAAAACCTGCCTGATCCTATTCCGCCGGTACCTACTATGCCTTTGTAGCGCATTTTGTCAGCGCTGAATTTAAGATGGTTGGTTTCCATTGTCGGGTTTATCAGAAAAGCACCCAGTCGGGATTTTCACTTATGGGATGAGTGGCCGTTGCAATAGTAGCAGAGAGCAGTGCGTCAGGGTGTTCCCGGCATAATGTTACCGGGTACTCGGTTGTCAGGGGACCGAAGAGGGCTACCCTGAGGGCCGTCTGCTTCCATGCCCCGGTGTCGCTGAACAATCTTACTTTTTTTGCCGAGAGGCATTCCTTCATGCCAAGGGTAACCGACATCGGAGGAACGAACTGCCATGCCGATCCGAAGGTTCGTTGAGCAAGAGCTATAATTGTGTCGGGATTGTTTTCCTGGATTCTTATCGTGGAATTTCTCAGGTCATCTATAGTCAGCCTGCTATAAATATGCCGGCGGGCCTGATTATAAGCAACATGACCATCCTGGCCCCATCCTCCGAAGGTGATGTCTACCGGTGCTTCCGAGATCTTTTCACAGACTTCCATGATATTGAATCCGTTCAGCCATATCCTGTTCTTCAGAGGCACCGAAAGGGCAGGATCAACAGGATCATAAAAATGTTTTTCCATAAAACCCCTGAAACTGTAGGGATGGCCTTTGGGCAATTCCCTTCCCTGCCAGTCGAGACATTCATCCATATGAAATACAACGAGTTTGCCAAGATCTATCCTATCCCTGTTAATAAGGTCGGTGAATGGTTTGTACCAGCATGCCGGCCCGCAGGGAATGATGGCCCTTGTTGGTCTCCCCGCATAATTATTTGATTTGATCTCTTCAGCCAGTTCCCTGGCCATCAGGATGCCCATCTCAATAGAATCCTTAACCAGCCTGAAAGGGATCTTGCATGCCGGATTGTTTTCTAGTTTATCGTAAGGTATCCTGCACCACTCGTAAAGATTTTCAGCTGTGACATCCAGGTCCATGTTTCAGATTTTAAGATTCAGAAAAAAGTTCCTTAACAATACCCCTGAAAATGATGAGCTTTTGGCGGGTGACAGGGGTTAATGACAAATATAGATTATTCTTCTTGATCTTTTCAGTAATTTTGGTATGTCATTAATTCTTTTCATGATGAAAATCAATAAGAAAAGGCTGTACGAAGTAATTTTTGAGGCAGATACCCGGGAGGGGAAAATATTCGATCTGTGTATTATCATCCTGATCCTAGCAAGCATCTTCATGGTTTTGATCGACAGTGTTGCATCTGTGCATGAGAAGTATGCTCATCCCCTGCGTATTGCCGAATGGGTGATCACCCTGGTCTTTACCATCGAATACATTCTCAGGATTTATGTTGTCAATAAACCGTGGAAATACATTTTCAGCCTTTACGGAATCATCGATCTGCTGGCGATCCTGCCGGGATTTGCTTTCTTCATTTTCTCAGGCGGGCAGAATCTTATTGTTATCAGGGCGATAAGGATATTAAGGATTTTCAGGATTTTTAAACTAAGCCGCTATACCCTGGCCGGGCGTACACTTGTCATGGCCATTTATCGCAGCAGGGAAAAGATCTTTATTTTCATTGCGTTTATTTTAACACTGGTGACAATATTCGGCACTTTGATGTATCTTGTAGAAGGAGAGGAAAATGGATTTACAAGTATACCTGAAAGTATCTATTGGGCTGTTGTCACTCTGACAACAGTTGGCTATGGGGATATATCTCCTGTTACGGGTCTGGGCCGTTTTCTGGCAAGTATTATCATGATTATGGGGTATGCAATTATTGCAGTTCCAACCGGGATAGTTACCTCAGAAATGATGAGATTGCCTTCGCGTACCAACACCCAGGTTTGTGATCAGTGCCTGTTCGACAGGCATGATGACGATGCAGTGTTCTGCAAAAAGTGCGGTAGCAGGTTGGAAAAGCCTCAAAAAGCAAAATGAAAGCGCTGAGTTTATGAGTCTCAGCGCTTTGTTATCAGTTTTTATTTCGTCTTGAGTTCAGGATCCTTAAGGGTATTAATCCTGTTATTGCGTTTTTTGTTTACCTCCTCGATGCCTGACCGGTCCCTGACTGACTTGAACCTGTGGTCCGCTGGGTGGCCGTTCCGGTGCTATATGAAGTTGTGCTGCTGCTTCTTCTGGTCACCTGGCTCTGGCTTCCGGAGTAGGTTGCCGGTTGGTTGCCTGCAGTTGAAGAACCTGACCTTTGAACTGTTGTCCTCGAAGAAGTATTTGCTGAAGATGCCGGTGTGCTTTCCCTGCGGGAGACTGTGGGGGAGCTGTTGCGCCCTGCCGGAGTCGTAGTTGTGGTTCTTCCGGTAACTTCAGATGAACTTCTCCGTGATACTTCGCTAGTGCGGACCTGAGCCGGATCCGATGTCCTGGTACCGGTTACAGTTGAGGTTCTTCTGCCTGCTGTACCGGAATTCACTCCAGAACCCTCATTAGTGCGGGTATTTGCATTTACTTCGCTGCCTGACCTTCTTGTTGTCCCTGCATCCCTGGATTCAGGAGCCTGACGGCTGGAAGTCTGTGTGGAAGATGTCCTTCTGTTTGTATTGTCAGCTACAGAACCGGATCTTGTTCTGCTATTCTGAACGGAGTTTACCTGCGAATAATATGATTCACCTTCTTTTCTGGTTTCAGGCCTGCTGTAGGTTGTCCTGTAATGACCTTCCTCAATTCTGGCAGCAACGTAGTGAGAATGCTGACGGATGCTATTGTGGTAGAAGTCGTTGTATCTCAGGTAACGATGGTGGTTCCAGTGATGGTAATGTGCGTAATAGTGAGGAAACCAGTTATAATGGTATCCGTAGTAGCTGTGCCAGTACCAGGGAGTCCATCCGTACCACCAGGCGGGCCAGTAACCCCAGTACCAGGACGAGCGCCAGACGAAGTAGTCGGGTCTGTAGATGTAAGCCACTACCGGCCAGCCGGCAATGTCATAGTATGTTGAGGTGACAACCCTGACGGCGGTACCGGAGGCCCTGGTTCCGGTGTAACCGGGATTAGGGGTCTCTGCGTATATGGGCTCGATTATATAGTTCCTTCCGTACAGATCCTCATCACCAACAAGCTGTATCTGCACCGATCCGTCGCGCAGCTTCTGTACTGTAAAAACAGCAACATCCTGCATCTCGCTGCGGCTCAGGGCTACCCTCAACACTATGTTGTGAACATCTCCGTCGACATAGTCGGAAACGGTTATGTAGTCAACCTGGTTGTCGCCATTAAGGTCAAGGTTGTTAATCCTGTTTTTTTCATCATTCAGGCTTCTTTCGAATCCTTCGAGAGTCTCAGATTCCTGAAAGAGATTCATCACGGCGTAGAGATTGAGATTGTCTCCGGGAAGACCTATGTATTCCTTAGGCCAGTCGCCTGCCATGATTGCGCTTCCTCCTGCGAGCAGGAGTGCGAGGACCGATGTGATAATTGACTTTTTCATTTTCTTAAGTGTTAGAAGAACTGTCTCTTCACATCATGATGATCAAAAGACATGCCAAACTATTATTGCCGATTGTAATATACAGATAATAAGAAACATAGATCTTTGGCTATTGATCCATATTCTGTAATTTACCCGGCTCACCAGACCATTAAACTGCATAAGGTGTACCCTGATTTATATTAAGGCATCCATTTGATCTTATAAATGCTACTTTTACATTTAATACCTTGATATTCTTTTTCAGAAATCGTAAAATTCCATACCATATGAAGAATCTTTTAACGGTTGCAATCTTAACAATGGTTTTGAATGCAAATGGGCAGGAGACAGCTGATATTAATATACATCCGGAAATGGTCAGGTATGTTATGGCAGGTGGCATTGGGGCATCCTGGCATGCGATAAGTGAAGATTCAATAGACGAAGGTCAGGAGTATAAATGGGCTTTAAGGTATTCAAATTCAAGGGGCAGTGCATGGGGAGGAAATCCCCCGGTTACAGATGGAGCTGCATGGGATCAGATCAGAAGACATGCCAGCTGGCTGGGACTGTCCTTTTTAAGGGTTGAACTCAGCGCACGCATGTATGAACCTGAAAGGAACAAATTCGACTGGGATAATGATGAGATGAAAGCGCTGTATTTCATTCTCGACTGGGCTGAAGCAAACAATGCTGATGTGTTCCTTCAGCAGATGTGGAGTAATGTAAAGTGGAATTCATTTCCCGGAGTTCAGCCGCTTTTAAGTGCCCCAAGATCGCTGACTGATTTTGCAGAGGGGATTGCAATGCTGGCAGAGCATCTTACAGTCACAAAAAAATTCAAATGCATCAAATGGATCTGCATTACCAACGAGCCTCCCGGAGGAACGTGGGGGTCGTGGTGGAGCATGGGCGAGAAGGACGCGCCCCTTACTCCTGCACTCAGAGAAGTAAGAATGGCACTCGACAGAAAGAACCTTAAGATACCCTTATCGGGACCAGACTGGACTGATCTTCCCCGGCTTGATCCGGCAAAAATTGATTTTGATCAGTATATAGGGGCATACGACATCCATTCGTATCAGGGTATAGATGAAGAAAAGGAGAAAATTGTGAAAGAATGGGCAGTCTGGGCGCAAAAACATAACAAGCCATTCTTCCTGTCGGAGATAGGTGATATGAGGATCGGGTGGAAAGACACTAATCCGGGACCTAAATCCTTTGCAGCGGCACTTTCAAATGCAGAATCGGTATTAAGGGGATTGAGCGCCGGCGCTGGCGCATTCAACAGATGGAGCTTCACAAACAGGGGAGATCTTGACGGGCAATGGCAGCTTATAAAAACATGGGATATCGAAAAAAAGAAGTATCTGGAAAAAATTGAAGTTGAACCGGCCGCGTTTTACGGATATGGCATCATAACAAGGTTCTGCTCAAAAAACTCATCCGTGGTTTTAACCGACCCTGTAAAAAACAGCGACATTTTATCCCAGACCCTGTCAGATGATAAAGGCAGGCTTACAACATATATTCTCAATAAAAGTGAAAGGGAGCAGACGGTCAGAATTGGTTACACAGGAAAAACCAAAAGAAAACTGTTCCTTTATAGTGTTACTGAAGAAGAGGTTACAAAACCGGGATTTAAGATGGAACCTCTGAAGCGAGTATTTGCAGGGGAGAAAAAAGAGATCCTGCTGAGGCTTCCGGGCAGGAGCATCAGTGCCCTGACAAGCTTTAAAAGCAGCCACGATGATCCGGCAAGGAGGTGATGGCCGAACTTTTCAGAATTACTTTGCTTATTGTTAATTAATTGTGTTAAACATCTGTGTTATCAGAATAACAATGTAAGGCGTAACCAGCTATTTTTGCACGATACGGGAATATTCTGGAATGACTGAACTGGAAACCTTAAAGAATCTTGTCCTTGCCCCTTACATCCTTAAGGCCATGGTACTGATAAAAGTCAGACGGCTGGTTGGAGGCAACCAGTTCCGTCATAGTTTCAGTACTCTGGGGATACTGATCGATTATAAGCTTTTCAGCGATAGTGTGCTTCTGAAAGCCTCACTCCTGCACGATCTTCTTGAAGATATTCCTGAAACCCAGATTGAAGAGATCAGGAACATTGATGAAGACAGTACCAGGGTGGTTGATCTGGTTCTTGAAGTGACAAAACAAAAAGACGAAACAAAAAGCGGATATCTGGAGCGGATACTGAACCAGGGATCACAAAATGCAATGCTACTTAAATGTGCGGACAGGATCAGCAACCTTACCGATCTGCACCGCGACACACATACCAACCAGGGCATTGCAGATTACCTTGACCAGACGGAGAAATATGTGATTCCGATGGCCGGGAAAGTCAATCCTTTTATGGTAATCGAACTGACTGACCTTGTAGCAAGAAGGCGGGAAATCCTTAAGATCATGGAAGAGCATAAAACCTGAGAGGGCCCCTGGCAATACTTTTTACATTTCAACAATTTCAATAACTTTCGTTTAAACAGATATTCAAAGAGAAATCACAGATTAACCGGGTTTAGTCCCCGGAAATCTGTGAAATCTCAGCAATTATTACGTAATTGGAATGCGAAATAAATCTGTTGCTTATCTTTCAGGCGGTACCTGATTGCCGGCTATAAATCTATTTTGCTATTTCAACCACTGCATATTTTGATATCTTCCAGAATTCTGAAGGATCCTTTATTTCAATGAAAGCGATCGTATTTTCATTTTCACGGATCAGCTGATACGAATTGGTCGGATGTTCAGTTATAAGTTTGGCTTTTCTGGAGTTTACCGGAATGGTCTTTGTTTCGGTAACGTCAATCATTTCGAAAAGGCTGTCGGGAAAATCTTCCTTAAGTGATTCTTTCCTTCCTATCCCGAGGAAACCTCCCTCTTTTGAGACAAGACCCTTGTCCCGGAGATCTTTATAAGTACCTGTGGCAAGAAATCCCTGGTTCAGCTTATCAGTCTGACTGTTAATTGTTTCATCTTTATAAATCAGGGTGTCCTGAAGCGCGAACATACGTGTGTTAAGCTGCTCGATCTCAAAATCCTTTTCGGTCAGTGTTGCCTTCAGCTCGGTTATCGCCATTTCATACTGTTGCATTGATGCCTCAAGTTCGGTGATCCTGGACTGCAATCCCGTAATGGTGTTACCAGATTTCTTGAGCTGTGAATTCAGATAGGCAATTTTCTTTTTGTTTTCGTCAATAAGCGTGTTTATGTATTTTATGTCCTCAAGTACCTGCTCTTTCTTTCCCTTCGGGAATTCTGAATCGGAAGTCTGCATATTAATTATTTTCTCTTTCTGCTTAATAGCATTAATGTTCCTTTCGATTTCATCGAAGGTGGTGAGCCAGTCGTTTATCATTGAGTCACGGTCGATAAGCTGTTCGGTAAACAACAGTTTCTGGTTTTCCATAAGGGCCAGCTGGCTGTTATGATCACGCTTATAGATTGAATAAAGCAGAAGACCTATTCCCAGGATAAGAATTAGGCCTATCAATCCTGTAATTAGGGCTCCTTTGGTGATTCCCTCTTTTCTGGCATTTCTGAGCTTATTCGTCAGCACCACGTTTTCACTGGTCCGGTTGAGATCATTTCCTGTTCTGTTTTCATGTGTTTCCATTTTTTGTTCCTCCTTATTTTAATTGATTTGAATTTTTATTTCTTATGAGGCTGTATCAGAAGTAATTAAATTAGCTTTGCTTTCCCTGGTGCCCTTTGTTATCCTCATGGTATAATTATTTATGTTTGACCACAAAGGAGCCAAAGGTGACACAAGGAATACTCAAAGGACTTTTAATAGAGCCTCCTTGCCGGTGTGATTCTTTTCCTCTGTGGGCAGCATTCTTTTTAAAATGGTATTCATTTTTTGAATTTTGTATCCGCGATGCATATGCAAATCATGAGCCGTCAGAACCTAAAAAAAGTAACACGCATATTATGAGTGAGTTAAAAGAAACAACAGATTGGGCTGATTTTTCATTCCGGGAATAAAATTCCCATTTTGAGAGGATAATGTGCAGATTAACTGCCGGATTCCTTTTCCTGTTTAAGCATTCTGTAGATGGTTGAAATACCGATATCAAGCTTTTTTGCTGCAAGGCTTATATCGTTATTGCATTTATGAAGGGTGGCTTTCAGGATTTTCATTTCATATTCGCGGAGGGTCAGATCCCCGCCTGTTATGGTTGTCAATGATTCCCCGGGATCGATATTGAAATCACCGGCTGTGATTTCTTCATGCACAGATAGTGTAACTGCAAGTTCGACAAGTGATTTCAGCTCTCTCACGTTTCCAGGAAATGAGTAGGCCATCAGTTTTTTCTGTGCTTCGGCCGAGAGCCTTTTAGAAGGGATATTGTTTTCAACGCAGAAGTTATCCATGAAATGTCTGGCCAGGACAAGAATGTCATTACCTCTTTCGCGCAATGGAGGTATTTCGATCGGCAGCCCTAACAATCTGTAAAACAGATCTTCACGGAAGTTGCCTTTTTTCACTTCTTCCTTCAGGTTCTTATTTGTTGCTGCAATTATCCGGCAGTCGGTCTTTACAGGCTTATTATTGCCGATTCTCACTATTTCTTTCTCCTGCAATACCCTCAGAAGTTTTGACTGCAGGTTCAGTTCCATTTCTCCGATCTCATCGAGGAACAGGGTTCCGCCGTCGGCTTCCTCGAACCTGCCGATGCGCCTGAAGGCAGCACCGGTGAATGCGCCTTTTTCATGCCCGAATAATTCGCTCTCGATAAGTTCGGAAGGAATTGCAGGGACATTTACAGCTACGAATGATTTGTCTTTCCTGCCGGAACTGTAATGTATAGCTTTTGCAACCAGTTCCTTACCTGTACCGGTTTCTCCCGAAATGATCACTGTGATATTGGTGCTTACCGCCTTTTCTATAAGCTCATAAACATTCTTTATGGCAGGGCTTTCACCCAGTATACCATGGCGGAAATCATACTTTTTCTGAACTTCCTTTCTCAGGGTGCGGATCTCTTTTTTAAGGCCCAGGTCGTTTCTTATATTCTGAACCGTATTCAGGAGGCGTTCCTTTATGTCGTTGGATTTGGTAATATAATCATAGGCTCCCATTTTAAGGAGGGTGACCACCATATCGATTTCTTCCTGTTCCGAGATCAGTATTACCTGTATGTCATTGTTCTCCTGCCTTATTCTCTTCAGTACCTCAAGGCCTGAAAGATCGGGCAGCCTGTAATCGAGTGTCACAATATCGGGTGATTCATTGAGGCAG
>CAZTDW010000110.1:0-13307 GCA_964611835.1 uncultured Rikenellaceae bacterium
GAAAGCTTCTTTACCGAAAAAGATGTAAAATTCATCGACTCCTGCGGCTTTGACCATATCAGACTTCCGATTGATGAGGAACAGATATGGGATGAATCAGGAAAACGGAATGAGGATGCATTCGCCCTGATGAAAAACTGTCTCGACTGGTGTCAGAAAGCAGGGCTCAGGGTTATAATCGACCTTCATATCCTCAGGTCTCACCATTTCAATGAGGATATAAAACCTCTCTGGACGGATCCTGCCGAACAGGATAAGTTCATTGCTTTTTGGAAAGACCTTTCAGGATTTCTTAAGGACCGGCCACTGGGTATGGTCGCCTACGAACCGATGAATGAGCCTGTTGCCGATGATCCTGAAGAATGGAATGTCCTTCTCGCAAGACTGGTGGACTCACTCAGGAAATGGGAGCCTGCCAGGGTGCTTGTTCTGGGGTCAAACCGCTGGCAGTCGGC
This sequence comes from uncultured Rikenellaceae bacterium, assembly GCA_964611835.1. GTDB lineage: Bacteria > Bacteroidota > Bacteroidia > Bacteroidales > VadinHA17 > LD21. The sequence goes on from CAZTDW010000110.1 coordinate 456, forward strand.
AGCCACCTTTGATGAGCTCAGAGTACCTGCCAATGATACTAACATTATTCTGAGCTACCACTTCTATGAACCATTTTTCCTTACCCACTATCAGGCCGGCTGGACTCCGCTTAAAAACCTTAAGGCTGAAGTAAATTATCCCGGGCAGATTGTGACAAATGCCGTTATCCCTGACGAACTGAAGGCTTCCGGATTAGCAGAAGTGGAAAAGGCTATGAAGAGGGTGTACAACAGGGATACGCTTGCATACATGATGAGAAAACCATTCGCAGCTGCCGAAAAAACAAAGCTGCAGTTGTATTGCGGCGAGTTCGGGGTTTACCGTGACTTCTTCCCTGAAGCAAAACTGGCATGGTTCCGCGATATGGTCTCCATTTTCGAGGAGCATGGCGTGGCTTATGCAAACTGGAACTATAAGTCAGGGTCTTTTGGTATAGTAGATGAAAATAATGTTCCTTCAGTTGAGGTTACCAATATACTGCTGGGTAAATAAGATATGAGTGGTGAGTAGTGAGTGGTGAGCAGTAGGTAGTAGGTAGTAGGTAGTAGGTAGTAGGTAGTAAGTGGTAAGTAAGAAGTATGAAAGCTGAAAAGATTCATTACATGACACCTGACGCCTGACGCCTGAACCTGACGCCTGACACCTGACGCCTGACACCTGACGCCTGACGCCTGACACCTGCCGCCTGCCGCCTGACGCCTGACGCCCGACGCCTTAAACATGCACCCAGTAACAAGAATCTCCGATCTTAATCTGTTATAGAGTTCACAAATTAATAAAACTAGACTGTTATGAAAAAAACGCTATTTCTTATTTCAGCCTTTGTCCTGCTGTTCATACGGCAGGGGATGTCCCAGTCCTGGTATTCGGATGACAAAGTTTTTCCGGTTAAGGGCTTCTGTATCAACGCTCCCTCTCCTTCTGAACTTGACAGATTCATCAAGTTCATCCATGAAGAGCTTGCTCCGCGGGAAATTAATACGCTGCTTCTGTTGGGAGACTACAATTATCAGTTTGAGACATATCCCCAGCTGAGCGATTCCGGAGCATTGTCGAGGGCGGATGTTAAAAAAATTGTAGCTGCATGCCGTAAGCACAATATCAGGATCATCCCACAGATAAACCTTCTGGGCCACCAGTCGTGGGCAAACAAAACCGGGAACCTCCTTACACATTTCCCGGAGTTTGATGAGACTCCCCACATTAAGATGCCTGAAAAGTATGTCTGGCCCAATGATGACTTCCTGTACTGCAAAAGCTATTGTCCCCTTCATCCCGATGTGCACAAGGTCCTTTTTGCCGTGATTGATGAGATTTGCGACGTATATGAGACTGATGCCTTCCATGCAGGAATGGATGAGGTATTCTACCTGGGCGATGATAAGTGCCCGCGCTGCAAGGGAATAGATAAAGCCGAGCTTTTTGCCGGGGAAGTCATCAAGGTAAGGAACCATCTGGCTAAAAAGAACAGGGAGCTCTGGATATGGGGCGACCGTCTTCTGGAGGGCAAAATTACAGGTATGGGATTCTGGGAGGCTGCCTACAATTATACATGGAGAGCCATAGATATGATACCAAAGGATGTTGTTATATGTGACTGGCACTATGAAAGACCTGATCAGACTCCAGTATATTTTGCAATGAAGGGTTTCAGGGTTGTCACCTGCCCCTGGAGGACACCGCCTACTGCTGTCATCCAGGCTGAAGACATGGCAAGATGGAGAAAATATGCCACCCCTGAAATGAGGCCGAGATATTACGGAATGGTCCAGACTACGTGGATGAATACCGGCGGATTCATGGACGGCTTTTACGGCAACCTGTCCAACATGGCCAAAGGTGCTGTTCATCCTAAAAATCCAGCGTATACACCCTGGGATACTTTCAAGGCAATGTATACAAGAATGGCCGAGCTGGAAAAAGAGAAATAAAGCATAAATTCAGTCTGTTATGTATAACTCATAAACATTGATAATATGCTGTATTCCTTTGTGAACCTTTGTGTTCCCGATAACTATCGGGACCTTTGACCCCTTTGTGGTTATATATTTTTTACCACAAAGGCACACGAAGGTTATCACTAAGGAACGCAAAGCAAACGAATAAAAGCCAAATAGAAATTTATAAAGTACCAATATGAAAAAGACACATATAATACTGTTCTTACTGATGTTGCTCGCCTGGGATCCGGCTATAAAGGGACAGGATAATCCTGATAAGATATTCCAGGTTCGGGGTTTCTGCATCAGCGCACCAAAGCCCACAGGAGTAGACCGTTTCGTTAAGTTTATCAATGAAGAGCTGGTGCCGCGAAAGGTCAATACCCTGGTTCTGCTCGTCGGATATAACTACCAGTACAAAACCTATCCGCAGCTTCGTGATTCAGGGGCACTGTCGAAAAAAGATGTAAAGAAGATCGTAAAAGCCTGCCGGAGCAATAATATCAGGATCATTCCCGACATAAACCTGCTGGGTCACCAGTCGTCAGGCAACAGGCTCAACAAGCTGCTTCAGAATTTCCCGGAATTCGATGAGACTCCGCATATCCAGATGCCTGAAAAATATGTATGGCCGAATAAGGACAACCTGTACTGCAAGAGCTACTGTCCCCGGCATCCGGATGTTCATAAAGTGGTTTTTGCCTGTGTCGATGAGCTTTGCGATGTATTTGAGGCTGATGCCTTTCATGCCGGCATGGATGAGATATTTTACCTGGGCGATGATAAATGCCCTCGTTGTCAGGGTGTGGATAAGGCAGTGCTTTTTGCCGATGAGGTGACGCTGGTACGGAATCATCTCAAAACCAGGAACCGCGAACTGTGGTTATGGGCCGATCGCTTCCTTGACGGAAGGGCTACGGGCATAGGATTCTGGGAAGCTTCATATAACTACACCTACCGTGCCATAGATATGGTGCCCAAGGACATAGTGATGTGCGACTGGCATTATGAAAGGCCCGATCAGACTGCTATCTATTTTGCCCTGAAAGGCTTCAGGGTCATCACCTGTCCATGGAGAACCCCCTCAACGGCAGAAATACAGACTGAGGATATGGCCAAATATGTTAAATATGCCACTCCGGAGATGAAACCCAGATATTATGGCATGATGCAGACATGCTGGACCTCAACCGAGGGATTCATCGACGGCTTCTACGGTACTGTCAACAACAGGAACCAGAGGGCAGTACATCCAAAAAATTCCGCCTGGACACCCTGGGATACCTTCAGGGCGATGTATAAGAAAATGGATGAGCTTGAAGCAGCCAAACAGAAATAATCAAAGAAATCATGAAAGCAAAGAACATATTGATAATCATCTTTTTACTGCTGGTACAGATTGATATGATAATAGCTGCCCCCCCGGAGATAATAAGGCTTAGGCAACGACCCGATTCAGTAGGGATCTATGAGAAATTCGAAGTTTCGCTTGAGCTGAAGTGTGAATTCATCAATCCTTTTGATCCAGATCAGATAGACATAAATGCTGAGTTTACTGCACCTTCAGGTAAGAAATGGAGAATTAACGGATTCTATGATTTTTCAATGTCTACATTATGGAAGGTCAGGTTTTCTCCTGATGAAACCGGTAAATGGAGTTATATTGTTACAGTTAAGGATAAAAACGGGTCTGTTACAAGTCCTGCCCAGTCTTTTGTTGCTGTTACATCAAAGCGGAACGGCCCCATTAATGTTGCAGAAAACAAAAGATATCTTACCCATAGCAATGGCAAAGATTTCTATGGGGTTGGTTTTTGGTATAATGACGGATATGAAGGTTTTGGTAGCGGCCGTGTGGAAGCAGCCGAACTTGACAGACTTAAATCGCTGGGAGTTAATTTTATAAGTACTTATATAACACCACTTGAGACCTGGGCTTCCGGTATCGGCAGATACGACCAGAATATTGCCGGAAGGCTCGACGAGCTGCTTCAGATGCTTGAAGAAAGGGATATGGTACTTAGTCTTAACCTTTGGTTCCACTCCTATCTTTCAGAGACAGTCTGGGGGGGAGGCAATGTGCGGTGGTATGTAAATCCTTACAAGCAAGTAACAGAGGCAAAGAATTTCTACAGGAGCGGGGAAGCCTGGAAATACCAGGAAAAATTGTACAGGTATATGATTGCAAGGTATGGCTACAGCCGGGCGCTTGCATTATGGTTCATAGTGGATGAGGTCAATGGCACTGACGGATGGGTAAAAGGTGACAGCCTTGTGGCAGCTGAATGGTTAAGTAAAGTCCATAACTATCTCAAAACCAATGATCCCTGGAACAGACCAACAACCGGTACAAGAAGCGGCGGAATAAAGGAATTCTGGCATGAAGGATATCAGATCACTGATATTGCAGCCCGGGAGATTTATGAGGCTCAGGGCTTTCCGATAAACAAAACCAGCACTATTGACTCGGCTGATATTAATCCGTTGATCCACAGTTACAGGAATTATGCCTCAGAGAACCAGAAGCTCTGGCATGGTTATGGGAAACCGGTCATAAATGGAGAGACGGGATGGGCCCACACATTTTATGAACCCAGCATGCCCGGTTATCTTGCCCAGTACCACAATGCGATATGGGTAACTCTTGCGACAGGCTCGGCAATGATGCCATTCTGGTGGGCACATTCAAGGTTCATAAACGACAATGTTGTGAACAACCAGCTTACAAGTCTCAGGAGGTTTACCGATAAAATACCGTTTGCACATCTTACCGACATAAAACCTGCAGATATCAAAAGCAGTAAAGGAGGTGATGCTTATGCGATGAAATCGAATGAGGTGGTCTTCGGATGGATAGTCAACTCCGACAGCGATGTTGCAAATGATAAAGTAACCGTTTCCGGTATTAAGAACGGAAAGTATAAATTGAGGATTTTTCATACCTGGAGAGGTATTTTTCTTGAAGAAGAGGATGTTACAGTCACTGAGGGAACAATATCATTCGGGCCCCCTTATATGCGTATCAGAGGTTCACAGGCTAACTATATTGGTCAGGATATGGCATTTATCCTCGAGTATATCCCTGAACCGGTGGTATTGCCGGTGAAGGCCAGAGAGGTAAAAAGAAGCAGGAATTAATTATATTAAACCACAGAGTTTCACGGAGTAAAAAGGAGTTGCACAGAGTTCTTCTATGAAAACATAAAAACAGTGAAACTCCGTGTTAAACTCCGTGTTACTCCGTGGTTAAAGAATATCTTACCTGCAAAATCCAAATTAAAACACTAAAAACCACAATAATGAAATTCTCCGATTGTTCAAGGTTGTATTTTGTTTCACTACTGTTTGTTCTTCTCATTACGGGATTGGTCATTCCCACTCAACATGCATCTGCACAGAAGAAGAAATCCAAAAAAGAAGCCCCTCCTCCCATCCCTCAGCTGGTGATTGCTGACAAGGGTGCAAGCCTGTACAGGATAGTCCTGCCAAAATCATCCACGGTACACGAAAAGAAAGCTGCCCAGGTACTTCAGGATTACTTGCTTGAGATCTCCGGCACCGCCCTTCCGGTCATTACAGCCGACAAGCCGGGAAACCCCTATGAAATACTGCTTGGCCAGAATGAACGTCTGGGTGAAAAAGGGATAGAAATTGATTTCAATGAGCTTGAAGCCGATGGTTTTGTGATCAAAACCGACAGTATGAGGCTTATCATTGCCGGAGGGAATTTCAAAGGCACTCTTTACGGAGTCTACACATTCCTTGAAAAATTCCTTGATTGCAGGATGTACAGCACAAAGGTAAAAGTGGTTCCGAAGCGTGATGTTATAGCATTCGAAAGCATAAACCTGAAGGAAATTCCCGTAATTAAGTTCAGGGATGTCCATTACAGGGTAACATACCATGATGAGTTTTCAGAATGGCATAAGCTGGATCATGATGCAAGGGGAGGAAGACCTGCCTGGGGATCATGGGTTCACACCTTCAACAGACTCGTACCTCCTGATGTCTATTATAAAGACCACCCTGAGTATTTTGCCCTGAGAGACGGTAAGAGACTGCCGACACAGCTGTGTCTTTCCAATCCTGATGTCCTGAAGATCACAATTCAGAATCTCCGCAAGCAGATTGCTTCAAATCCTGAAGCAAAATACTGGTCGGTGAGCCAGAACGACAACAAACAGTACTGCATGTGCGACAAATGCAGGGCCATTGATGAGAAGGAAGGATCACCTTCCGGTTCTATAATAACCTTTGTAAACAAGGTCGCGGATGAATTCCCTAATCACATGATCTCCACGCTTGCATATGAATATGGAAGAAAAGCTCCTCTTACAGTGCGACCGCGGAAAAATATCAACATTATGCTTTGCAGCATTGAGGCAAGACGTGATATCCCCGTTACCGAAGCCACTGACCCCGACAGCAAAAGCCTGGTAAAGGATTTTGAGGACTGGGGAAGGATTGCAAATGACATTATTGTATGGGACTATGTAATCCAGTTTACCAACCTCGTGAGCCCGTTTCCGAACTTCCAGGTGCTGCAGCCGAATCTTAAGTTCTTTGTCGACAACGGGGTTACAGCAATGTTCGAGCAGGGAAACGGAGACGGTGGTGGCGAATTTGCCGAGCTCAGAAGTTATCTGTTGTCGAAGCTTCTATGGAACCCGGACGAGAACGTCGATACCCTTATGAATGATTTCCTCAGGGGATATTATGGCGCTGCTGCAAAGCCGGTAAGGCAGTATATAGATGAGATGCGTGAAGCGCTGCTGGCATCCGGAAAACCATTGCGGATCTTCGGATCGCCCAATGAAGCTGCTGTAAGTTATCTTACTTCTGACCTTATTAATAGGTATAAGCAGCTTTTCGATCAGGCTGAAACGGCTGTCAGAGATCAGCCCGATGTTCTGGAGAGGGTCAGGGCGGCAAGGATGCCTCTGAATTTTGCCATTATGGAACAGGCTAAGAAGAATTTCACCGGTGAGAACGGGGTTTTCATTCAGTCGGGTGATAAGTGGGTGGTAAGACCGGAAATAAGATCCTTGGTCGATCCATTTACTGACCTTTGCATCAGGACCGGGGTCACCATGATAAAGGAATGGGGCACCACGCCTGAAGCATACAGGGCTTCAATGTACAGGCTTTTCTATATGGGAAGGAATGAGCATCTGGCTTTTGGAAAGAAGCTGAAACTGATCAGTCCTGATGCCACACTTATGCCGGAGGAAAACCAGGCAAAGCTTAATGACGGGATACGGGGCGGCCACGATCCCGAATACAACTGGGTGTCATTTCCCGGTAAGGATCTGGATGTTGTAATCGATCTTGAAAAACCCACGATGGTACAGCATATCGAATGTGCATTCTACCAGAGGGCCTATTGGCTCAGCATTCTTCCGGCAAAGGTTGATTTCCTGGTATCCGGCGACGGTAAGAAGTATGACCTTATGGCGACAGTGGAAAACACCCTGCCGATCGATCAGTGGGATTCATTCCAGAGGGATTTCATTGCAGACTTCAAACCCCGCGAGGCCCGGTACATAAGGGTTGTTGCACATAGTATAGGCAACACTCCGGGAGAGCATCCTGGTGCAGGTCAGCCCGCAAGAATGCATATAGATGAAATTGTGGTTGAGTAGTTGATTAACAAGCGTATAGGAAAGAATGAAAATATTCGAACTATTGAATTTAATGGTCAAAAAAGTTAAAATTTTAACATATTTTTAAGAAATTTTAAAAATTATTAGGTTTTTTTAAAAGTCCGTATTACATTTGATTCAAACATGCATCGAGGAAATATATTTATGATATTTTTAGATGCCCTAAAAACTAAAACCTATGATCAGAAAAAAAGTGTACCAGATTTTGAAGCGGGCACTATTTATGTTGATCTGCGTGGCATTCTCTCATTCACTGCTGGCGCAGCAACGTGTAGTGTCCGGGTCCGTTAAGGACGTAAACGGTGCAGGACTTCCCGGAGTGGCCATTGTTGTCAAGGGCACAACGGTAGGAACAAGCACTGATACACAGGGAAGGTATAACATTTCCGTCGGAAGCGACGCCACCCTGGTGTTTTCTTTTATAGGGTATGTTACGCAGGAGGTTGCTGTAGGCAACCGTTCGGCGGTTGACATTATCCTTGAAGAAGAAGTACAGCAGCTCGGTGAAGTTGTTGTAACGGCGCTTGGTATTGAGAGAAGCCAGAAAGCGCTGCAGTCCACAATTACCAAAGTTCCCGGTATGAGCCTTACACAGGCGCGTGAAAACAACCTCGGATCATCCATCCAGGGACGCGTTGCCGGTGTGAACGTATCGAATGCCGGTACAGGTCCTGCAGGTTCATCACGCGTTATCATCAGGGGTAACAAATCTGTCGGATCCACCAACCAGCCTCTGTATGTTATCGACGGTATCCCGATGGATAACTCCCAGTTCGGACGTGCAGGAGTATGGGGCGGTACCGACCAGGGAGACGGCATGACAAGCCTTAACCCCGAGGACATCGAGTCGGTCACAGTCCTCAAGGGAGCTGCAGCAGCAGCACTCTACGGATCAAGGGGTGGTTACGGTGTTATCAACATCGTGACAAAAAGAGGCCAGGCACGCAAAGGCATTGGTGTTGAGCTGAACTCAAACTATGTTTTTGAACATTACCTGAACTTCTCCGACCTGCAGCATGTATATGGCCCGGGAGGAATTGCAAATGCTAACCCGACCGATCCTACATCTCCCAGGGTTTATTCAAAGGCTATTGACATTAATCAGGCCTATGGCTGGGGAGCCGGTTCGATGTGGGGCCCGAAACTCGACGGAACATCCGTTGTTCAGTTCGATGGCGTTTCAAGGCCATACTCCTATGCTGGTGATAACTGGAAGCGCTTCTACCAGACCGGGCATGCATGGACAAACAGCATTGCCCTTTCAGGGGGAAGTGAAAAACAGACTTTCAGGTTCTCATTCTCCGACCTGGATAATAAAGGTATAATTCCTAATGAACAGTTCAAGAGAAGAAATCTTTCACTTACCACCGGAGGAAAATTTGGCGAAAAGCTTACCTTCAACGCCAAGGTGATGTATTCAAATGAAAAGGTCAACAACAGGCAGTATGTGCATGACAGCCCTGCAAATATTCCCAATGCAGTCTGGGGTCTTGCCAACACCGTCAATATTGAAGACCTTAAGGGAGATCCCAACAAGCTTGGTGCTGTTGCTCCCGGAGTTACAACACCCGACCTGAAATCTGTGGGCGAGGAATATCAGCAGGCCAATAACAACTGGCTGCAGAATCCCTACTGGGTTGCACATCAGTTCAAGAATGAAAATATCAGGGACCGTTTCATCACTTCCGGAACTGCCAGGTACAACATCCTCAAATGGTTGTGGGTACAGGGTCAGATCGGTATGGACTGGTACACCAGGAACAATAATGCACTCGTTCCCCAGGGTACAGGATACCTCCGCGGCGGTTCCAAGAGCGAAACATCCAACTTCGTAAGGGAAATCAACATGGAGTGGATGGCAGGAGCCGACAAGGAATTTGGAAAGTTCAGGGTAAATGCATTCGTTGGTGGAAACCAGATGAAGCGTGAAGCTGAAAACATCAATGTCTCAGGTTCGACTTTCAATATTCCTTTCTACACTGCAGTCAGCAACACCAGTTCGCAAAGTATCGGTTATGGATACAGCAAATCAGGGATCAACTCCCTGTTCGGATCGGCCGAGGTCAGTTATAATAACTACCTGTTTATTACTGCAACTGCGAGGAATGACTGGTTTTCGGTACTTAACCCGCAGAACAACAGCAAACTGTATCCTTCTATCGGAGGTAGCTTTGTCTTCACCGATGCATTCAAAGGCCTTCCCGAATTTCTCAGCTATGGTAAGTTGAGGGCTGCATGGGGACAGGTTGCCACAGCAAATGTTGGCGCTTATTCATCCAGAATAACTTACGGCCTTTCAGGTCAGGGGCACCTTGGTCTGCCGATGGCAGGATTCTCTGGTGGTGACAATATTCCAAACCCGAACCTTTCTCCTGCCCTATCAACAGAGCTTGAGTTCGGAGCCGACCTGAGATTTTTCCAGGGAAGACTTGGTGTTGAATTCACATACTATGACCAGAAGACCACTGACGACATCCTTTCTGCTTCTATCTCAAGGGCATCCGGATTCCTAACGACTTCAGTCAATATCGGTGAGCTCTCGAACAAGGGTATTGAACTCCTGGTCAATTTTACACCGGTTCAGGGTCCCGTAACATGGGATGTATCTCTGAACCTGGCCAAGAACAAGAACAAGGTTATTGCTCTTAGCGAAGGCGTTAAAGAGATAAACGTTGAAGAGCCCCGTACAAGGACTGTCTATATCAAACACATCGTTGGTTATCCCTTCGGGATGATCACAGGTTACAGGCAGAAAACAGACGGACAGGGTAATCTCGTTTATGAAGCAAACGGCTCACCGGTAAGGTCGGATGTTTATGAAATACTGGGGAATGGCGTTGCCGACTGGACAGGAGGTTTAAACAACTCCATCAGCTGGAAGCGTATCCGCCTCGATGCTCTTATTGACTTCAAATTCGGCGGTGACATTTACTCAGGAACCAATGTTCGTCTGACACAGTGGGGTCTCCATAAACAGACACTTGAAGACCGCGAAGGCGGCAAGGTTATAACAGGTGTCACACAAACCGGTACTGATGCCAATGGCAAACCGATCTATGAAGCCTTGTCTGTAACACTCGACCAGGAAGGCACCCGCCGTTACTGGAGTAACCTTGGTGAACGTGCACAGGAGAATTTCATTTACGATGCTTCATTCATCAAGCTGAGACAGATCTCACTTGAATACAGCCTGCCTCCCAAGATACTGACCAAAACCCCGTTCACGAATCTCGCAGTGTCATTTGTCGGAAGGAACATCGCAATATTGTACAAGAATATTGACAATGTTGATCCCGAAAGTAACTACACCGACAGTAATGCACAGGGTATGGACTATTTTGGCATGCCAACGACCCGCACTTATGGTTTCAACCTGAGGGTGACTTTCTAACTTTAAAAACTGAGAGATATGAAACATATATTAAGACTGATTCAGAGTGCGCTGCTGATATTTATTTTCGTGGCAGGATGTGATACAGAAAAACTGCACGATATGAACATCAATCCCAATGCTGTAAATGAGATTGACGTTAACTACTTCCTTACTGCTGCTGAGCTTAGTGCATCAAATAATGGTCTGCGCGACGACCGTTATACCGACTGGAGAACCAACATCGGAATGTGCGCACATGCAATCCAGCAGCTTGCCAGTACAAGCACAGGTACAATCTCTGTCGGAGATAAATACCTGGAGAATGACGTGGAACCATCAAATGCTCCATGGGACCATATGTTAGCAGGTGACGGCAGGGTTACAGCCGAGATCATCAAGCAGACCGGAGAGGGCGGATGGTTTGAAGGTCGCAAGATCAACACCCGTCATGCTGCAAGGATCCTCAGGGTCCTCTGCTTCCACCGTCTTACCGACTGGTACGGCAGTATTCCCTATTTTGAAGCCAATCAGGGCATTGATGGGATATTCCAGCCAAAGTATGACAAACAAAAGGCTATCTATACCGATCTTCTGAAGGAACTTGATGAGGCTTGTGCAGCTATGAGCCCCACACATCCTGATGAGGGTTTTGCCAAAGCCGATTATTACTTCAAAGGTGACATTGCCAAATGGAAAAAGTTTGGATATTCACTGATGCTGAGACTTGCAATGAGAGTTTCAAATGTCGATGCTGCATTGGCCAACACATATGTTACCAAAGCTATCGCAGGAGGAGTGATGTCGAGCAACGCGGATAACGTATTTGCCACAATGTCGATCGGCCCGAGTGAATGGACAAACCAGAACGGCATCTCCCGCGGATTCTATCCCGGTGATGGCGGACAGTGGGAAAGTTCATTCCTCAGCAAGACACTCGTTGACTGGCTCCAGGGACCAAATAAAACCTCTGTAGCAGATGATGACCCCAGGCTTATGATTTTTACAGGCGGCATTATTAAATGGACAGCCAATGAGGTGATATATCTGGAAACAGATCCTCTTTTGCAGAAAGGTCTGCCAAACGGACTTGACGGTTCTATGCTCAATGCCTTGATGGGAGGTCCCACAGTTCCTTATGAGCATTTCTCAGCTGTGAACTTCAAGATGATGCAGGATGATGAGCCTTACCAGATCATGAATGCTGCTGAGTCCGAGTTTCTTCAGGCTGAAGCTCTCGAAAGAGGTATCGGCACCGGAATCCCAGGTACGGCAGAACAGCATTACAACAATGGTGTAAAGCTTGCAATGCAGATGTACACTGTTTATGATGCATCATTGTCAGTATCCGACGGTCAGGTTGCAACGTACCTTGCCACATATCCATACGGTGTTACAAAACCCGCCCTGGAAATGATAGGCGAGCAGATGTGGGCCTGCAAGTGGATGAACTGGTGGGATGCATGGTCAGATTACAGGAGGACAGGTTTCCCGCAGCTTGTTCCAACGAACTATCCAGGCAATGCTACCAACGGACAGATCCCGACCAAGCTTATGATTCCTGCTTACGAAGCTACAGGAAATCCCAACTATGCTACAGGCGCAACACAGCCTGACAGGCTGGTTGGAAAAGTATGGTGGGATGGAGGTCCTGAATGATTTGGACTTACTGTTAACTAAAATAAAAGGGGCTCCAAAGGCCCCTTTTTTTCATGAACTCACCCCCAACCCCCTCTCTTGTTTTTTTGCCTCTCCCTATCCCAATAGCTATCAGGACCCTCCTCCATCATCCACCTCTCCCTAAATCCCTCCCCCTAGAGGGAGGGACTTGCATTCTGCACTAATTCTAATATGAATAAAAAACTTAAAATCTTATCA
>CAZTDW010000111.1:0-13301 GCA_964611835.1 uncultured Rikenellaceae bacterium
AGATTCTATCTAACTTCAATACTTTGCCTGTTGTACAAATGCAATCGCTATCGATGAAATACCAGGACGAAAGGAAGTGACACCCAAGCCTAAGCAGGCACCCTTTAATCTTTTTCTTCAAAGAAAGGATATAGAGTCGTACTTTGTAGTTCATTTTCACCATAATAATCAGTATAAAGGTATCCCCCGGTATCACTCCCCCTGGGTGCCCCCCCCGGTATTAGCATGAGGGTGCTACAGAAAGAAAATCCGCAGAGATTTACTCGCAATTTATTTTAATATAAATACATGACTGATCATGATCTGACACTAAAACCATGAAGAAAAAAAATTCTGGAAATAAAATAATTTGGCCAAAAATGGCTTTCAAAAATATTTTATAAAAATTTATGAAATATTCCAGTTAAGCATTTGAAATACAGCAGATGTGCGTATTAATTTTTACAAACTGAGGTTATAGGACTTTGGAATCAAAAAGGGGGAAATCCTTGTGGCAGATTTTGCGGATTTTGTGGCAGACTTTGTGGCAGGAAAGACAAAACCCCTTGATGATCAAGGGGTTTTGAGGGTTAAGAGCGGTGCGGACGGGGCTCGAACCCGCGACCCCCGGCGTGACAGGCCGATATTCTAACCAACTGAACTACCGCACCAATATTTTCAATTAACTCAGGCTGATATTCTAATCCCGAAACATCGGGAACTATCGAACCAACATTTTCAAATGCGATGCAAAAGTACGTCTTTTTTTGACTTGACAAAACATATTATTTAAAAATATTTTGCACCTGCAGCTGAGGATAAATAATACAGCAGCAGATAAAAATTCTTCGTAAGGCAAAGAAAGTTCTCGTATTGTCAAATATGTTACCAAAGAATTCGTTTTATCACCAATTTGAATCTATAAGGATCATACCCGCAAAGAATGTGATTATCAAATATGTTCTCGTATGAAAACCGTATGGGGTAAGCGTCTGGCAAGGTTGTACCTGCCAGTCTATCGTTTTGAATCGGAAAGCATGAAAATTGCATACGCCGGATATTCGTCCGTAAAGAAGAATTATTTCACAAGGTTTATACTGGAGACAATTAATAGTCAAGATTATTCAGGCCGCAAAGGATTCTGGAGACTGCCTGAAATTATAAGGAATGAAAATTATGATTTTGTTGTTGCTGAAATAAGTCCGATAACTTTCAGCTATTTCCAGAATTTTAATGGGTACATGCTCCCCGAATGGATCAAAATGTACATAAAAATCGACAGGCCTGTCTGTGAGATAATTAGCAGGAGGATTTCTGATTTTCCGGATGTAATAAGAAAAATCAGAAAATATGATCTGACACCGGAAATTCTGAAAGACCAGGCAAGTTTTACCGATTTTAATTACAGATTCTACCAGCCGTATATGAGCAAACGTCACGGTGAAGAAGCCTGGATAGAGGATTTGAATTCAATATGGAAATCAACCGCAGAACCAGTCATTGTAGCGATAAAAGAAAAAAACAATATAGTAGGAATGTCGCTTGTCTTTAAATCGGGTGATACGTTTTCATTATCGAGGTTGGGTTTGCTGGAAGGCAAAGATGTTTACAGGAGGCATGGTGTGATAGGGGCATTATATTATTTTGCCATGCTTGAGGCAAAGAAAATGGGGTGTCGATATTTTGATCTGGGCGGCACACGACCATTTTTGTCGGATGGGCTTACCAAATTCAAGAAAGGACTGGGAGCTGAATTTAATACGTATGACGGCGTAAGAAACGAAGTCTATCTGTGGCTGGGCATAAACGAAAAATCAGAAAAGGCAAAGGAGTTTTTGAGGAAAAATCCATTCATACATATAACAAATGATTACAAAGTTGTTACCAATTATCAGACTTAGTTATATATAAGACAACTTTCATGATTTTGCTGAGCCCTGCGAACAAAAATCGGAATTTATAAGACTTAGAAAATAAAAGGAACAAACCGGAGTTCTAAATAACGGGCTCCATTTCATTATACCTGAATTTAATACATCAATTAAAATGGCAGAAAATCTGATCATCGATTTCACACCAACAGGAATGATTCCTACAAAAAGCATGACCCCGTTTGTACCTGTAAGTGTCTCGGAGGTTGTGGAGGATGTGCATTATGCCTATGAGCTTGGCATTACGAAGGTGCATCTTCATGCCAGGGATGACAAGACCGGATTACCCACTTATAAAAAGGATATCTATGCCGGAATTATTGAGGGAATAAGGAAGTATGCCCCGGATCTGGTAATTTGCGTTTCACTAAGCGGAAGGACTTTCAATAAGTTTGAGGAGCGTTCGGAAGCTCTTGAATTGGTTGGACATCTTAAACCTGACATGGGAAGCCTTACGCTCAGCTCATTGAATTTCAATAAAATTGCAAGCATTAATACGCCCGATATGATCCAGAGTCTTGCCAGCAAGATGAAGGACCTTGGAATTGTTCCTGAACTTGAGGCTTTCGATGCAGGAATGATAAATTTTGCAAAATATCTTATCAAAAAGGGACTGCTGATACCACCTTTTTATTTTAATCTTTTGCTTGGGAACATTGCCTGTGCACAGGCGGATATTTTATATGCCGGGTTGATGATCCGGGATCTGCCGGAAAACTCATTATGGAGTCTTGCCGGAATAGGGGAACATCAGCTGATGATGAACTCCGTTTCAATAGCAATAGGTGGAGGAGTAAGAGTCGGACTTGAGGATAATTTCTGGTATGATTCATCAAGAACACAACTTGCCAGCAACATCGATCTATTGAAGAGAATCCATATCCTCGCTGAAGCAAACGGCCGACCAATAATGCGACCGGAGGAATTCAGGCAGAAAATGAATCTTGAGCCAGGACACGGCAGATACGGACGCAATTAAATATTCAAAATATTCATGAGATCAATGGAAGACCGCAGTTCAAAACAAAAAAAAGGATCTGTCTTTAAAAGGATCAGATCAAAGTTCCGTTATGGTCTGACTCTTCAGTCAATAAGATTGAAACTCATATCTGTTGGAATTGATATATCGCCTTATTACTGGTATATGGAGGGATCCGATTTTATAAAAATTCCTGAACCTAAGGGTCCGGGATCAGAATATTCTTTCCAGGTTCTGAGTCCTGAGGATATGGCAGCCATCGAAACGCTTGATATGGGCTGGTCGAGGTCAACAGAAAGAATACAGTCTCTCAAAGACTCTATCGAAAAATGTATTGGTATAAAACATAATGAGAAAATTGCTGCTTTCATGTGGATAAATCTAAAGGAATGCAGGTTCAAATCGACTGTCATACCAATGAAAAGCAATGAAGCATACCTGTCAGATATGTTTGTTGCGGAATCTTACAGGGGCAAAAACCTGGCCCCTTATCTGAGATATAAGAGCTATGAGCTGCTCAGGGAGATTGGCAGGGAAAACATGTACAGTATAAGCATATATTTCAATAATCCCGCAATAAAATTCAAGGAGAAACTAAACGCAAAAAAAATCAAACTGGTATTCCTGATTCAGCTTTTCAGCAGATTTCAGTGGAGTTTTACCATAAAACACTACAATTAAAGGTTTCCTGCGGCTACAGTACGGCCAATATAAAAAAAGGGTACATGCATTCTGGTGATTCCTTTATTGATTAATGCACAGCATAACTGATCAGAAACAGTATATATCAGCAAGTTCTCCTGCCATTTTGTAACCCAGTCTCATCGATTCTCCAAAATCATTACAGGCACTTTCCTTCTGGCCCAGGTCTATTCTTACCATGGCTCTCCAGAATAAAGCTTTTCGCTTGTGATCCCTTGTGGCATTCCATGATTTAATCACCCTGTTGAAATCCTGAATCGCTCCATCAAAGTCCTGGATCTTAAATTTTGCCTGTCCGCGAATAACATAATATCCGGCATTATCCCTTTTGCCTTCAATAGCTTTACTGAAGTCAGAAATTGCATCGGAATACTGCTGCAGATTATATTTTGCCCATCCCCTCCTGCCAATGGTGCTGTAGTCGTCCGGATTTATTGTTAGCGCTTTGTCATAGTCGGCAATTGCTCCGGCAGGGTCATTCAGATAATAACGGGCAACTCCCCTGTTCTCGTAGGCCTGAAGGAATAAAGAATCCCTCCTGATAGCTTCGGTAAAGTTCATGACAGCTCCTGCAAATTGCTTTTTACCAACAAGATAAACACCGTGATTATAATATGCAAGGGCTTCCCTGTCTGCAGTCTGTCCGCCCATCACAGGAAAAATCATAAAAAGCATTGCCGAAATAAATCCTTCCCTCATGATCTTCTGGCTCAACATACGCAAAGTTATTCAAAATCTGTCTGAAACAATGCAACCTGTTGTCATCATTTGAAATTACTGCATGGAATGTCATGCTCTGCAACATATGATCTTTTTATACACTGTTGCATATTGCAACAGTGTTTATTATTTCAACATTGATGCTATGTCTTTGGCCTGCAATGCTTTCAATGATTATTAATTATCTACTGTTTACTTATTCAACAATGTCATGTGTTTAACGAATAAGCATATATGATGTATGTACCTGTTTTTATGTGCTTTACAAGGTTTGGCATCATAATTGCTCAATAGTATTGAACTAAAAAATCGAAACAGTATCAAAAAATAATTATCATGAAATCAGTTTTTACGAAGATCAGAAGGATCAGAAGCTCAATATTATTGAATGTTTTTACAGTGTGTCTGCTATTAGTTTCCGGGGCAGACATTAATGCTTCACCAACAGGAAATTTATCAAACGATACAGTGGAAATATATTGCTCAGAAGGACTAAATGAACTTATAAACATATGGACGAAGGAATACAGTTCGCTTAATCCGGGATTCAAATTCATGGCATCAGCTCCGGGTGATGTTAAGCAGATGCACCCAAATTCCCTGGGGTTTGTCACAGAGAAGGAGGCCGGAATGGATCTTTCGGATTCAGGGCTCAGGCTTGTTGTCGGGCACAGTGTCGTAGTAGCTGTTTTCAATGCCCTGAATCCCTCAGCTGAAGCAATAATGCATCAGGGGATCACGGCTGAAGATATCGCTGGATTATTTTCCTCAAAGACCAGATGGAATAATATTGTAAATGGCGCTCATGATGCTGAAGTAAAGCTGTTTTTAACAGTCAATGAAGAGTCTGAAATATTACTGAAAAGCTTCTGCCGCAAAGATCTCGCAGAAAAAACAGGCAGTGAGGCAAAAAAAATTGCAAATGTAATACAGGCTGTCGGGAATGACAGGGATGCAATCGGTTTCTGTATGCTTCAGGACCTGAGAAAAGCCGGGATAACCGGTAATGCCGGCAACGTAAAGCTTATGCCCCTCGACAAGAATTCCAACGGGAGGATTGACAACTTTGAGGATATTTATTCAAGCACGGAAGCACTCATCAGGGGCATATGGATAGGGAAATACCCAAAAACCCTATGCAGCAATATCTGTGCGATAGTGCCCGAAGAATCTAGTGATGGATCAATTAATGCATTTCTGCTATGGATAATGAATGACGGCGGAAAGTATCTCACCGCTTCCGGATTCAGTGATCTTACAAGGTACGGCAAAGAAGCAAATATTTCAATCCTTACAGGCGTAAAAGCCGGATCACCCCGTGCTGATGAGCCAGCCAGAACGGGTTTATGGGCGTTTCTTTTCTCGCTTGTTGCACTGACAGCTCTTCTTCTTTTCCTTTTATTCGGGGCAAAGAGAAAGATCAGGGTAATTTCTCCTTCCGGTGCTGCTGCTGCTGCCCGGCCTTTGAACGAAAAAACAGTCAATGTACTGAAAGGGATATATTTCGATAAATCGCATACATGGTCGTTCATGGAAAAAGACGGCATGGTCAGGATCGGAATTGATGACTTCCTGCAGCATGTTACCGGCACGCTTACGAAAATTAAGTTCAGGGAACCTGGAGAAAATGTCAGAAGAGGTGAAAAGATCTTCACGCTTATAAGAAATGGCAAACAGATTGACATACATTCTCCGGTATCAGGAATAATAAGGGAAAAGAATGTATTGCTGGGTGAGGATTCATCTGCCATGAACCGTTCTCCATTCGGTGAAGGGTGGATATATATCATTGAACCTGTTAACTGGGAAAGGGAGATCCGGTTCATGTTCATGTCAGAAAAATATCAGGAATGGATCAAAGATGAAATCATAAGGCTTAAAGAATTCTTTGCTGCAGCATTCACACCCGGCAAGCTGGCCTATTCAACTGTAATACTGCAGGATGGAGGTGAACTGAATGACAATGTTCTGGCAGACCTGGAACCTGAAGTATGGGAAGACTTTCAGAGGAATTTCATCGATAAGTCAGTTTAGCATTAACTGAACAGCTGCTGAGCGGGAGGATGATATCATCCGTTAATTACGGAAAAACATGGATTGAAATAATGGGTCTGACTGATAGCGGATCATCATCCTAATAATATCTGTCAGCTAATCCAATCTTTAGAAAATGTAAAAATATTGAAGTATCTTGTGAAAAATAAACAATACAAGATATAAACATATGTTCCGCTCAGGAAAGAAAGATCATAAAAACGGGACAAAGATCAAAATACTTGATAGTTACGTAAAATTCAGGTCTTCCATCTACGGGAGGGTGGTATTTATTATCACCATTGCCTCGATATTCCTCTTCATTTCATTCTGGATGATCTTCAGGTCGGTCAATGAACGATACATGAAGTCGATCCTTGAAGAAAACGGCCACAATATCGGATCGCTGGTTGAAGGAGCGCTTTATGAATCGATGCTGGAAAATGACAGGACATCTCTGCAGAACACTCTGGATATTATAAACAGAATGTCGGGTATTGATGACGTCAATATGTATGATAATGAATATAACCTTGCCTATTCATCGATCTCCGGGAATGATGGCAGGCACAGTGATCCAGATTGCAAAAGCTGTCATGATGATATAGCATCAATGTTTCCTGTGAAAGAGAAAGCTTATAAAATAATTGATGAGGACAGTGAATGCAAAATGAGTCAGAACAAGATTAATGGAAGGCATCTGCTCATAAGTTCTCCAATCCTCAATGCCCCCTCGTGCTACACAAGTTGCCATGCTCATGATCCGAATGAGGAAGTTCTGGGGTCCCTGCTTATTAAGCTTCCGTTAAAGGGTATTGACGATTCCCTTGACAGGTCAAGGAAGAACTATTTCCTTGTGGCCTCGGTGATAACCTTATTGCTGCTGCTTATCCTGGTTGCATTTACGGGTGAAAAGATCAAAAAACCTCTCAATTCATTAATTAAGGCAAGTGAAGCTGTTTCGAGGGGAGACAACAGTACCAGGCTTGAAGTAAAGCCGAATCAGCTTTCCGACATGCGCATGGTTTCAGTTGCATTCAATCATATGCTCGACAGTCTTCAGAAAGCGACGATTGAGCTGCAGAACTGGTCGCAGCAGCTCGAGTACAAGGTCCAGAAAAAGTCTGAGGAACTTGGAAATGCCCAGAATGAGCTGATGAATATTGAAAGGATAGCTTCATTGGGAAGACTTTCCCTGTCAGTAGCCCATGAGATAAATAATCCGTTGTCGGGAATTCTGATTTATGCCAAGCTTATCCATAAACAGCTCCAGAACCAGGATCTTGCGGAAGAAAAGAAGGTATCGGTGCTTAAACATCTGAAGCTGATAGAAAATGAAGCCAAAAGGTGCGGAGACATTGTCAAGGGGCTGCTTGACTTTTCCCGCAAGGATCAGAATGATTTCGAACCAAGGAACATTAATGAGGTTCTGATCGAAGCCTATGATCTGATGGCACACCCTATGAAAGTGGCCAACATAAGCTTTCTGCATGATTTTTCAGCAAAGGATGACCTTATATACTGCAGTCCCAATCAGATCAAGCAGATATGTATAGCGTTGCTGGTTAATGCCATTGAAGCAATCAGGGAAAACGGCGAGGTCATTTTCAGCACCAATAATCCTGATGGCATGCACATTCGAATTGATGTTACCGATAATGGCACCGGGATTTCTGATGATGATCTGCCGCATATTTTTGAACCCTTTTATACCACCAAGGATAAAGGCAATGGCATAGGCCTTGGACTGGCAATAGTGCACGGCATCGTTCAAAATCACAAAGGGAAGACTGAGGTCAGGTCAGAGAGGGGAAAAGGCACAACCATTTCAATTATCCTGCCAATAATTAACAGCTAAAGGAATTTACCATGAATCACAGGATATCAATACTTATTGTTGATGACGAATTATCAGTAAGGGATTCCCTTTACAACTGGTTTATTGAGGATGGTTACGCAGTTGAGTGTGCCGAAGATGCAAAAAAAGCATTGTCAATACTGGAATCACAGGATTTCGACATTATCCTGGCCGACATTAAAATGCCGGGCATGGATGGAATGGAAATGCTCAGGCGTATAAAAGCAATAAAAAAGGAATCTGTTGTGATAATGATGACTGCCTTTGCAACAGTAGATACTGCAGTTCAGGCGCTTAAAGAAGGTGCTTTTGATTATGTTACAAAACCATTTGACCCCGATGACCTCACTCATCTCATAAGGAATGCCTCAAAACAGATAACCCTTACCGAGGAAAACAAGTTCCTGAAGGATCGTGTCACAGCTCTGGAGGACGTAGATAACCTGATTGGGAACAGTGAAGCAATGAAAAGGGTGCTTAAAGACATAGAGAGCGTTGCACAGTCAAATGCTTCTGTTATTATTACAGGAGAAAGCGGAACGGGGAAAGAGCTGGTTGCCAGGGCCATCCACGCGAATTCATCGCGCAGGTTCTTCCCGATGGTAAGTGTTCACTGTGGTGCACTGACAGAAAGCCTGCTTGAAAGCGAGCTGTTCGGACACGAAAAAGGCGCTTTCACTGGTGCCGTATACAACAGAAAAGGAAGGTTTGAAATGGCCGATAACGGCACAATATTCCTGGATGAAATTGCAACTATATCGGCAAAAATGCAGGTCGAACTCCTGAGGGTGCTTGAGACCAAAAGTTTTGTACGTGTAGGAGGCACAAAAGAGATCAAATCGGATTTCAGGGTCATATGCGCAACCAACAGGGATCTTAAAAATATGGTTGACAAGGGACTTTTCAGGGAGGATCTGTACTACAGGCTTAATGTTGTGAATATTCATGTACCTCCTCTGCGTGAGAGAATGGAGGATATACCTGTACTTGCAGAATACTTTGCCGGGAAATACTGTACCGCCATGGGCAAGTCTCAGGTCACCTTCGACCCTGCAGCTCTTAAAAAGCTTGAAGAATTTCCCTTCCCTGGGAATATCAGGGAACTGGAGAACATGATAGAAAGGGCTATCGTTGTCGGAAATGGCAAAAGAATACAGGTAAAAGACCTCCCAATAGGTGCCGCAACCGGAAGTCCTTCGGTTGAGAGCCTCGACGAAATTGAGAAAAATCATATAAACAGTATTCTTGAAAAATACAGGTGGAATATTTCTGCAGCAGCCAAAGCATTAAAGGTTGACAGGGTAACACTTTATAACAAGATAAAAAAATACGGATTGAACCAGAATTAAATATCCTGTGCCGATAAATTGTTCCATAAATGCCAATTAAGCCCTATTTATGCTCCTAAGAAGCAGGCCGATGAATTATGAAAATATAACAATTATTTCATTTGGACTTCTGGGCCAGGATATTTTAAGGGCAGTTTCCGCTGAAGTTATCAATAAGTTTTCTATCCCGGTTGTAAACAGACAGGAGCATCTCGATCTGAGCGAATTTTATGATCCTTCAAGAAGACAATATAACGGGAACTCACTCCTGAGAAAATTAGATGATGATTATTCAGCAGATTCATTCAAAACAATAGGCTTGTTCTCCGTTGATCTTTTTATTCCGATCCTTACATACATTTTCGGACAGGCTTACCTTAACGGGAGGGCCGGAATCGCATCGCTTCACAGGCTGACCAATGAGCTGTACGGGATCAGCAAGGATGATGATCTTCTTCTGCAGAGATTCAGCAAAGAGGTCATACATGAACTCGGACATATGTTTGGATTAATACATTGCACTGATCCTATCTGCGTTATGAGATCCAGCACCTATGTAGAAGATATTGATCTGAAAGAATCCGAATTTTGCAGATCATGCAGAAGAGTACTTGATACCAGATAACAGGTCTTCCCTTACGGCATACACCTTTATTCAAGATCGTAGTTCCTGAACTTTCTCATATAGTCCTGGATCGAAGTTCCGAGCGCATCTTTGCTGTTCACCTTGCCGGCCGACCTGAGAAATCTTTTTGTAGAACCTGCTCCGCCAAGATGGGCGGCAGCTATAAGTCCGGATTTGGTGACAACAACTCCCTTAATAGTATCGCCTATAAAATGATCATAATCTCTTAATAGGGCCAGATTCACTTTAATCAGCGACTCAAGAGCTTTCTGCTGCATATCACGTGGGAAAATACCGGGATTCTGCCTGAATTTATGAAGGGTTATCTGCCTGAATCCCAGACAATGCAATGTTGATTCCGCAAACTGCCACTCGCCAAAGCAGCCTATACGGTTTATGCATAACCAGTTATTCAGGGATTCATTATGTCCAAGGTCGTTTACAAACCTGATAAACTCCAGTTCATAGTGCTGCCTTTCGAGATAGTTCAGCGCCTGCCTTATCCTGGCGAATTTGATCTGAAATTCGATTGTAGGCGACATCACTACCTCTGAGGTGAACAATAAAATACAAAACAAAAACAATGTCCTGATTTTCATTGCAAAAAATATTAAATTATTTACCTGTTCAGTGACATGTTAAAAATACAGATAAAACATATTGAGTCATGACATTTAATTCACACTCAATGAGCAATTTAAGCATAGAATTCATTTGCTCGTCAATGAAAAGGATTTACTCACCTGCCGGCCAGAGGCATTGGTAAACAATGGACTATATTTAGTCAAAAACCAGGGTAATTTTGCAGAATTTTTTGCGATTAAAAGCAGATACAAGGAGAAAATATTACATAATGAATTGATATTATACAAGATATAAATGTTCATGAAGTAGATTTCCTAAAAATTTTCAGAACATTCATTTTGACAAACAATCAATCTTTTATGATGAGATAATCAGGAAAAGGATATAAAATGGTTTTCCGACAGATCATTTCTGACAAATAACAGCTGCAAATCCACCGTTCTCTGCCATATTTATTTTAATTATCTGTCCCGATTTAACTTTTTTTGAGGACATTATAACTTCTGATGGATATCTGTCAGATTTTTTCGAATCAGCCCACGATTCCATTGTATATTCACCCATCTCAAGAAATCCAAGGTCAAGGTCAACGGTCTTCGATTTGCTGTTATTCAGAATACCCACGAACCATTTCCCTCCATTTCTTCTTGCAACAGCAACATGATCTCCGGGGTAACCTCCCAGGAATTTAATATCGTCCCAGACAGCAGGGACGATCCTTAGAAAATCCTCCCCCGGTTTGTTCAGGATATTGTCGGGATGATCGCACACAACTGTAAGAGGACTTTCGTAAATAACAAATTTTGAAAGTTCTGCAGCTCTTGTATTCCAGACAACAGCCGGTGTCTGGTTTTTGAATTCTTCCCTTGTTACATTCAGAAATGCACCCGGTGTATAATCCATCTGACCGGCAAGCATACGAGTAAATGCCAGCTTTACATTATGTTCCGGACTCATTTTGTCGGAGAATTTATAGTACTCATTTCCCATTACCCCTTCCCTGGTTATCATATTCGGGTATGTGCGGATTATGCCATCAGGCTTGTAAGCTCCATGAAAATCAACTAACAATTGGTTTTCCGCTGCAAATCTTATTATATCATGATACCAGTTTACCATATGCTGGTCATCCCGGTCCATAAAGTCTATCTTCACCCCTGCTATACCCCATTTGCGATAGATCGGAAAGGCCTCTTTAAAGGCAGAGTTACGGTTTACGTCTGAAGAATAAAGCCAGAGAATGATCTTTACATTTTTCCCTGCGGCATAAGTGACAATTTCAGGAATATTTATCTGAGGAGCCCATCTTGTAATATCGGCTTCCGGAGTATTAAATTTACCATACCACTGCCAGTCAACAAGCATGTAAGGCCAACCCATTGAGGATGCGAGATCGATATACTGTTTTATTACCGGCATTTCCATTTTTACCTCTCCGCTCCACCAATGGTCCCATGCACACAAACCTGGTTTAATCCATGAAACGTCGCTTATGGCACATGGATCATTAAGGTTCTGAATTATTTCAGATTCTATAAGTGTTCCCGGATTATTTCCGATCATAACAATCCGCCATGGTGTTGTGATTTCATCATCAAATCTTACTTTGGTCCCGGTTTCCGGCTCTCCCGGCAATGGGACGAGCTTTGTGGCCAGTATGTTTGTCTTACCATCTGTTCCTATGTAAAATGCGGCATAATTTCTGATCTTCGCCTCGGTTATTGCAATCCAGCAGTTGTTACCATACTCCATCAGCAACGGCATTCCTGCAATTGTTTTTTCAGAAATATAACTTAACGGATGCTCAAAAAATTCAGATTCATTTGATGAGTTATAGCCTCCATATTCCACCACCCATGCCTTTGGATCACCAGGTATGGCAAATGTTGTAAGCTCTTTGGTAATTTCCCTGTTGCCAATGACTGAACCTCTGAAGAGTTTGTACTGAAATGCGATCCCGTCATTGTATGCCCTGAATGTCAGTTCCATTTTGCGAAGCGATCCTGATTTCTCTCTCAGGAATATATGAAGTTCATTATAGTTATCAGCAATTTCTGAGTGTTTTGACCGTACAACAGGAGTCCATTTTTCATTGACAGTTCTGAATGTGTGATCAGTTATGATAAAATTGCCGGACATAGGTTCTTCACCACTGAATTCAAAACCCAGAGCTGATTCGTCTATTATGGTTCTTCCCTTATAGATTGCCGACCATGTAATTCTCTCACTATTTTCAATCCGGACAACAATATTCCTGTCAGGAGATTCAATCCTTAACTCCCCTGCAAAGGCCGCCAGATGCAGTGGAAGAATTAGCAATATCATCCTCGCTTTGGTAAGTCTGCTCATATTCATGTTCAAATTATCGATGGTTGAGTTGAAAGATATTCAAGCACAATTTCCTTCAAAATATTGGCAAATTTCACATGGGGTATTTCTTCCCTCTTAAAATATCTGGCAATATCTCCTTCAAGAAGTGTGATCTTTTCAATAGGCAGATTTATCCTTCCTGAATATATGTACTTGATGTTGGGATAAGCATCACCCTTGAGACAATCGT
>CAZTDW010000112.1:0-13053 GCA_964611835.1 uncultured Rikenellaceae bacterium
AACAAGGCAGAAGGAGAAGTCCTTGCCCCAATTCTGCGGCCGTTGTACCTCTGCTAAATTTTGGCAAGCTGAATCCCTTCAATCTGGCGAATTTTTCGCTGATTGTTTTCCATTTCTGCACCAATCGAAAGCATTTGCAACAACATTTTCGCAACAGGATTTTCCTTGCCACTTTCCATGGTTAGCATATTGAATTGCTGAATGTATAAAGCGATACCCTTTTCATGTAATAATTCCACAAAGTTCAGTACATCGACCACTCTCCTGCCCAGGCGGGAGATTTCCGACACCATGACAACCTGAACTTGAGTTTTATCAATATAATCCATCAAAGATTTAAACTCGGTTCTGTATCCGGATTTAATAGTTCCGGAAGTTTTCTCCTGGAAGGTTCTTATGACATGCCATCCCTTTTCCTGGGCAACATTTTTAAGATTGATTAACTGTCGTTCATAATCCTGCGACAGACTGCTTACCCTTGAGTATATTACTGCTTCCATGTGTATCATTTTTAGCGTGACCCTATTGTTAATACATTCCGGCCGTTTTTATGGTGTTTTTGTTGTGAAAAGTGTATCAACTTGAAGTATACCTTAAAATTGATACAGACAACACATTCTTTATTCCAATATTCATTATTTGAATCATCTTCGGCACTTTTCAATATATATCAGTTGACAACATAAGGATATAAGGTGCACCTTAAATATGGTTCAGGCACTTTTACGACATATGCAGCGACTGGTATTCCATCTTCCACTTCAATAAGAAGTAAATACCGATCTGGAGTTTCATAATCAACACAAAAGTGTTTGTGGAAAAACTTGATCTTCTTTTTTATTTGGCAAAAATAACAAAATGTCATAATTATATGGTATTAATTATATGTTATTTTTTAATTATGTGGTAATAATTATGACATTTATGATATTATTACGAAATTTGATCGAATGATTTAAGCAAAAATGGCATACGAGAGAAAGACTCCAATTTCAAAGAAAGACCAGGAAATACTTACCGCAATAGGTCAAAAAATACTTGAACTCCGAAAGTCTAAAGGCCTTTCGATCGAACGTTTTTGTGCAAAAAACGACATCCCAAGAATCTCATACACAAACCTGGAGTCCGGGAGAAATTTCCATATGACTACATTATTGAAAGTCTTGAATGCTCATCCAGAGATTAAGAACCTGTGCGACTTCTTTGAGGGACTTTAATTTTCAGGGTGATTATTTGTATTACGGACTTCATTCGTTCCCCAGGAAAAACAGAATCGAAGGGCTGATGCTATCCGTGTGGGATCCCTTTTTCTGTAATATCTAATTGTGATGCTTTGAATATCATTCTTAATTTCAAGCAATTGGTTCTATTATTTAATCAGTATCAATAAAGATCAATACATTGCTAATGAGTGTATTAAGGATGGTAAAATAGTATTAAGGTACACATAAGTCGAGTTTTAGAACATATAGATTTTCAGACTTTGTCATACATCTTTCTTCCGTGGAGGTGATTTTTTGAATGGATTTGTACGGATTTCCAGGTTTTCAAATTTCATAGATAGCGGAATTTATACAAAGATATAAAAATCTGCCACAAAATCTGCCACAAGAAAATGCTATGATGCTCATTAAATGGCAATTAATATTTTTGCTCGAGCCCCGTCCGCACCGCTCTTTGACCCTCAAAACCCCTTGATCATCAGGGGTTTTGTTTTTTTACCACAAAATCCGCCACAAATTATTGTCATTGTTTACTATTTATCTTTTAACGGTTCCTGTTTCAGATCATAAACGGAAATATTTTTTACAGTAGTTTTATTTTCAAGATATTTTTTAATAACCTTTTCCTTTAGCCAATCCATTGCGTCCTAATCTGTGGCTATAAAAAACCACATCAATATCCAATACAAAAAATTGCTGATACGCCTGCCGGATTCATTAATTTGAAGGACTGAAAAAGCTGAAATTCACTCCGCCATAATGCCTGTGTTCGGTAAAGCACCTATTACCGCTGAAGCTGGTTTTTTTTGGGTGCTCCAGTATGAAAACCCCGTCTTCCTTAAGGATACCCGATCCCAGAACCAACTCAGGGATCTTTTCAAGCCACTTAAGATTATACGGGGGATCCGCAAATACTAGATCATACCTGAATGTGCAGGTTTTCAGATAACTGATCACATCGATATGTACCGGTTTAATATTGGTGAAACCTATCTCTCTGATGGTCTTCTTTATACCTGAAAAATGTTGCCTGTCAACCTCAACCAGATGCACTTCAGACCCCCGGGAGGCGAATTCAAAACTGATGCAGCCTGTTCCTGAAAAAAGATCGAGCACGGTAACCGATTCAAAATCTATCCTGTTGTTGAGGATGTTGAACAGGCTTTCACGTGCAAAATCCGTCGTTGGCCTGGCTTTCAGCCCCCGGGCCGGAACAATTATCCTTCCCTTGTATCTGCCTCCGATTATTCGCAATTTATTACTGTGAAGAGATTAAAATACCTGTGCTGAATCATCTCACTGAAAACATAGCTGAATGTGAAATTCCCTGCAGGCTCCGCAAACCTTATGTTCCTTGCATATTTTGAAAAATCATGTACCATCCGGTCGTATTTCTCGGTCTTCCCGCTTAAATGGATGATCTCATCCTGGCTTATGTTCAGTCTTTTTATGACGTAAAACACATAATACTGAATATCGGAAAGAGAACGGTAATTAAAAGCATTGCAGAATTTAAGAGAATTCTGATCATAAATGATCATGTTGAAGAAATCATTTTCCAGATGCACATGGATATAATTGCCATATTGTGACCTACGGCTTCCTGCGATAGCTTCCAGAAGCGGCTTCAGGTGATGAACCGGCCGGGTGCCTGGCCAATAGGTTTGTACAAGTCCTGTCCTGCTTTCCGGAACAGCGGACAAAAGGTTTGCGTCAGGCTCATTTATTCTGTTCATCAATATAATATGCCCTTTCTCGGGAGAAAAGTTAAACCTGAAATACTCTTCCTTTCGTGAATCTTCATACAACGGAGCTGGCACAAGCGTTGATTTTTGCGCCGGGATGACAATGTGAACCTTTTTAAAACGTCTTACCAGAAAATCATCCCTGCTGATTATTTCTCCCATTTGCCCTTCATCGAAACTGGCTCCCTGCTCAGGCTCATATGACCTTATCAGAATAAATTTGTTTCTGAGGGTATCCAGAATGCTCAGGGAAAGATCATCAGATCCAAGCTGCACAGTTAACTTGTAGTTCTCTGTGGAATTTATATCGAGCGTCTCATCGTAATGTTCAAGCAACGGCATGTAATTCAGCTTTATTTAATCTTTTATCCCTGGTGTCACCCTGAGTTTATAATACTCCATGATCTTGCCGGACTATAATAGGATAAAAAATCCTGCATGACACAAAATGCTAAGTTTAATATAAACAGATTCCATTGTTGAAGAATAGATTTTCACCCGGAATGTTTAAGTTTACAAACAAAATTAGAAAAATAATCCAAGTACCTGCGGGTTGACTTCATTATTGTGATCCGGGAAACGGTAATATATAATAGCCTTTGCAAATTCCTCGGCAATGACCCGACAAACGATCAGTCAATTGCCCTGAGACTATTCGCTGATTATATCTGTCAGAACGATAATGACAGAATTTTTCTTCTTACAGGTTATGCCGGAACCGGAAAAACAAGCGTTATCAACGCTGTCGTAAAAACTCTTTCCGCACTCCGGTTTAAATCAATCCTCCTTGCGCCTACAGGCAGGGCAGCAAAGGTGCTTTCTTCATATACCGGCCTGAATGCCTATACAATTCATAAGAAAATATACCGGCAGAAATCCATTAAAGACGGGATCGGAAGCTTTGTTCTTGACAGAAATCTGCAAAAGAACACATACTTTATTGTTGATGAATCCTCAATGATTTCCAATACAGCAAATGAAGCTTCAATCTTTGGTAGCGGGAAGCTTCTTGATGACCTTATTGAATATGTGTATTCGGGTATCGACTGCAGGCTGATCCTGGTGGGTGATACCGCACAGCTGCCCCCGGTGGGCGCGGTAACAAGCCCCGCTCTCGACAGGGACGCCCTGGCTTCATATGGTTTCGGATTGATCACGGCAGAACTGAGACAGGTTGTCAGACAGAGTGAATCATCAGGGGTGCTTATGAATGCGACAAGGCTAAGATTGCAGATTGAAAGCAATGAACTCATCCGTCCGGAAATTGACAACAAGGGATTTGATGACGTCAGAAGGATTTCAGGAGAGGACCTTATTGATGAAATTTCTTCAGGCTATGGTTCTCCAGGCCTTGATGAAACAATTATAGTGGTTAACTCAAACAAACTGGCTAACAGGTACAACCAGGGGATACGAAACAGAATATTCTTCAGGGAAGAGGAAATAAGCCCGGGCGACATGGTAATGGTTGTCAGGAACAATTACTTTGTGACAGACGAGGAAAGGGGAATTGAGTTCATAGCCAACGGCGACATAGCAGAAGTGAGAAAAATAAGAAAATATGAAGAACGTTACGGATTCCGTTTTGCCGACATGGAATTATATTTCAGGGATCATGATTTTGAGATTGAATCTAAGGTGATCCTTGACGTCCTGAATCTTGATTCACCTGCACTCCCGTCAGAAAAGAACCGCGAACTTTTTCAGAACATTCTGGCTGACTATGTTCATTTAAAGACCAGAAAAAAACAGTATGATGCCGTCAGGAGCGACAAATATTTCAATGCCCTTCAGATAAAATTTGCCTATGCCGTAACATGTCATAAAGCCCAGGGAGGCCAGTGGGAGAGGGTATTCATTGATCAGGGAATGTTTAACAGGAATGAGGTTACACTCGACTATCTCAGGTGGTTCTATACGGCACTGACCCGTTCTACCGGCAGGGTCTACCTGGTAAACTTTTCGGATGAATTTTTTGTTCCCTCGTGATCCAAAAAGATTTATGAATAATTTCCAATATTAATCCTGATAATCGCTCAGGCAGCCGATAATGATCTGCTATTCCCCGATTATTTTCACCAGGACCCTTTTACGCCTTTTCCCGTCGAATTCTCCGTAGAAAATCTGCTCCCAGGGCCCGAAATCAAGCTGCCCGTTTGTCACCGCGGCAACTACTTCCCTTCCCATAAGAGTCCTCTTGATATGTGCGTCTGCATTATCTTCAAAGCCATTATGCCGGTACTGGCTGTAGGGCTTTTCTGGTGCAAGCTTTTCGAGCCAGGTCTCAAAATCACTGTGAAGTCCTGATTCATCATCATTGATGAATACGCTGGCAGTTATATGCATTGCATTCACCAGGACAAACCCTTCCTTTATTCCGCTCTCCTGCAGGCACCTGGATACCTGGCCTGTAATGTTGATGAAAGCTCTTCTGGTTGACGTCTCAAACCATAGTTCCTTTCTGTATGATTTCATATTGCCCTGATTTATTATTAATTACATTTCCTTTCCTTTCTCATATTGATATCATCCAGCCAGTCAGCTTCCTGTGATGCCCATGGATTCTTAACTGATTAAATTATGATCCATTTCCCCGCAACATGAGTTCCCCGATGCCGGAAAGAGATCATCAAAGCTTCAGATCTTTTATAATGTCATTTATGCGCCCGTCGAGTATCAGGTCCGTTTTTTCGTACTCGTCAGACGACGCCATATCCGAATGTACGCTGAAATAGAACTTTATCTTTGGCTCGGTTCCGGAGGGCCTCACAGAGATCTTTGTTCCGTCTTCTAGGAAAAACTGCAAGACATCTGACTTCACCATATCGATCCGGGTTTTTTCACCTGTAATGCAATTGGTTGATAACAGCAATTCATAATCGTCGATCTTTATGACCCTGCTGTTGTTGATTACTGATGGAGGATCATTTCTGTATCCGGTCATCATGGCCTTTATCTCATCAGCGCCTTCCTTGCCCTTCCTGACAATATTTATCAGTTTTTCCTTGTACAGGCCATACTCGGAATATATATCAGCAAGGAGCGAATACAATGACTTTCCGTTCTCTTTTGCCCATGCCGCCACTTCTGCAATAAGGGCACATGAACCCACGGCATCCTTGTCCCTGACATAATCACCCGGAAGATATCCGTAACTTTCTTCGCCTCCGCCTATATACTTTTCCTTGCCCTCCAGATTCCTTATGAGCTCTGCAAAATACTTGAATCCTGTGAGTACATTGTAGCACTTTACATCATATTTACCGGCTATTCTGTTGAGAAGGTCGGTGGTTACTATCGTTTTGATGATATATTCATTCCCCTGATATTTGTTTTTCTCCTTATATTGTGAAAGTATATACCATGTCAGTAAAGTTCCGGTCTGATTGCCATTTAGGAGTAAAAATTCACCTTTCCCGTCTCTCACGGCTACACCCAGCCTGTCGGCATCCGGGTCAGTAGCCATAACAAGCTCAGCTCCCGTTGAATACGCCTTTTTTATTGCCATCGCCAAAGCAGCCGGTTCCTCTGGATTTGGAGATTTGACAGTAGGGAAATTGCCGTCAACAATATCCTGTTCGGGCACCGTATGTATATTTTTGAAACCGAACATTTTAAGAGCCTGAGGTACCAGCGTTCCCCCACTCCCGTGAATTGGGGTATATACTATTCCCATATCGGATTGTCCGGCAATTATTTGGGGATTCAGACTTACCTTCAGTACCTCATTCAGGAAAGAGTTGTCTGTTTCCTTTCCTATAATTCTTATAAGCTCCCTGTTGCCATCAAAACGTATCTCCGTAACCGATCTGATCTTTCTTACTTCAGCTGTAATGCCTTCATCATGAGGAGGAACAACCTGCCCGCCGTCGTTCCAGTAAGCCTTGTAGCCATTGTATTCCGGTGGATTATGGGATGCAGTGATGACAACACCACTCTGGCATTTGAAGCGCCTTATTGCATACGACAATTCAGGGGTGGGTCTGAGTGACTCGAAAAGATAAACCTCGAATCCGTTTGCAGAAAAAATATCGGCAGCGGTCTCAGCAAAATACCTGCTGTTATTCCTGCAGTCGTGGGCCACGGCAACCTTGACGGGAGCGTCTCCGTATTCCCTGATGATGTAGTTTGAAAGGCCCTGAGTCGCCATTCCCAGTGTATAAATGTTCATCCTGTTCGTTCCGGCACCCATGATGCCCCTCAATCCACCGGTCCCGAATTCAAGATCCTGGTAAAATGAATCGATGAGCTTTTTTTCATCGTTTTCAAGCATCCATTTAACTTCCCTTCGGGTTTCTTCGTTGAATTCATTACCCAGCCATTGTTCAGCCCTTTTCCTTATGTCATCAATTGGTATCATGTCAGTATGGTTTATCTTAAAAGGTTAATGCATTTTTTAAGGCTGTCTTTCCAGTAAGGTATTTCCAGTCCGTAGTTTTCTTTTATCTTGCTTTTGTCGAGGACGGAAAAAGAAGGCCTTTTCACTTTTGACGGGAATTCACCTGAAAGAATCGGGATCACCCTGCACTCTGATCCTGACATTTCCACTATCTCACAGGCAAAATCATACCAGCTGCATACCCCTTCGTTTGAATAATGATATATGCCTGGTTTGAAAGCTTTCTGATTCCTTACAACTCCTGCAACAATTGTCATAATGGCATAAGCCAGATCAGCAGCATAAGTCGGAGTGCCAACCTGGTCAAATACCACCTTAAGCAATTCCTTTTCGTCAGCATTCTTTAAAATGGTCTTTACAAAATTGTTTCCGAAAGAGGAGTAAAGCCATGAGGTTCTGATTATCATCGAAGCATGATGGGTAAGAGCATTCTGCTCTCCTGCACGTTTTGATCTTGCATACACTGACAACGGATTTGTCTCTGAATTTTCATTATAAGGAGTATTTGCATTACCGTCAAATACATAGTCTGTCGAGACATGGATCAGCCTCCGGTCGGTGTCACGTATGGCTCCGGCAAGATTTCCGACTGAAAGCGAATTGATCATAAAAGCCTTTTCTTCTTCCTGTTCAGCCCTGTCCACAAAATTATACGCTGCGCAGTTAATGATCCAGTCGGGATCCGATTTCCTGACGAAGTCATTTACTTCACTCTTATTTGTTATATCGAGGTTTTCTATATCCGTAAATATAAATTCATAGCCCGGATAATTTTTTGAAAGTACCCTGATCTCATTTCCGAGCTGACCCGATGCACCTGTTACAAGTATTATTGCCATCTGGAGTTTATTAGAAGTTGTTATCAGCATCCCTGAATAATGGATGGTTAGTGTCCTTATCACTTATCACAGGCGTCACTCCATTCAGCTTCCAGTCAATCTTTAACTCAGGGTCATTCAAAGCAATGCCTCTTTCGAACTGCGGATTGTATGTATTATCACACTTATACTGAATAATGGCAATCTCACTTAGAACGGAAAATCCGTGGGCAAATCCTTTCGGAATAAAAAACTGAGTTTTGTTTTCCGAATCAAGCTCGATCCCGTACCATTTCCCGAAAGTACAGGATTTTCTTCGAAGATCAACGGCAACATCATAGATTCGTCCGGTCACAACCCTGATGAGTTTAGCCTGGTCGAAGGGTTTTAGCTGGTAGTGAAGCCCCCTGATTACACCTAATACTGATTTTGATTCGTTGTCCTGAACGGGATTAAAAGAAATACCCGCCTTAGTGAAGTTATCATGCCTGAAGCTTTCGAAAAAGTAACCTCTGCTGTCTGAGAAAATTTTCGGATGTATAACAAAAAGTCCTTCAAATCCTGTTTCGCTGATTTTCATCTTTTTTCTGTTAACTGACTATTCAAATACGTTTATTTCCTCCGAAGCAATCCTCATAAG
Organism: uncultured Rikenellaceae bacterium; assembly: GCA_964611835.1. Classification (GTDB taxonomy): domain Bacteria; phylum Bacteroidota; class Bacteroidia; order Bacteroidales; family VadinHA17; genus LD21. Next base: position 8,826 of record CAZTDW010000112.1, read on the forward strand.
GTATTGGCCGTACTGGCTTTTCTTTACCGGCTCCGCAAGCGAAATAAGCTGATCCTTTGTAATAAACCCCCTTTTGTAGGCTATCTCCTCGATGCATGAAGCCTTAAGCCCCTGACGCTGCTCCAGTGTTGCAATGAAATTGGAAGCCTGAAGAAGGCTTTCGTATGTCCCGGTATCGAGCCATGCCATACCTCTTCCCATCAGCCTGACCTCCAGATTCCCTTCCTCCAGATAAAGCCGGTTCAGATCGGTTATTTCAAGTTCTCCCCTGGCAGAGGGTTTGAGCGATTTTGCCTTCCTTACGACTGTATTGTCATAAAAATAGAGGCCTGTAACGGCATAGTTTGACCTGGGACGCACAGGTTTTTCTTCAATGGTAACAGCTTTTTTGTTGCTGTCAAATTCAACAACGCCATAACGTTCGGGGTCATTTACATAATACCCGAAAACACAGGCTCCTTTTTTAAGCCCTGCTGTCTTCAGAAGTGTGCTGCCAAACCCGTGGCCGTAGAAAATGTTGTCCCCAAGTATCATGCATACCGTATCTGTACCGATAAATTCCTCCCCAAGAATAAAAGCCTGGGCAAGTCCGTCTGGTGATGGTTGCTCCTTGTAACTGAAACTAATTCCAAGCGATGATCCCGTTCCCAGAAGATCCCTGAATCCAGGAAGATCCCTTGGTGTGGATATGACAAGAATATCCCTTATTCCCGCCAGCATCAATACTGACAACGGGTAATAGATCATTGGTTTGTCATATACGGGAAGCATTTGCTTTGATATGGCAAATGTAATGGGATAAAGCCTTGTCCCTGAGCCGCCTGCAAGAATAATTCCTTTCATAAGTATCTGATTTGCAATTAGTATTAATATCAATGGTTGTTATCGCAATAACTGGCTTTTTTGAATCAGTGATTTTAAACTAAACCCTTTCGGGAATCTTTCTTCCTTCAAAAATAACCTTTTTCTCTGATTCAGTGAGGGCCGGACCATTTCTCCTTAATATTCCTGATAAGGTTAAACGAGAATCCCTGCTCACCTATTGTCTGATCCTCACAGCTGGTGATTGAAATAGTTGAGGATAACAAGACAGTCTGTTTATTGTGTCAATTTTTATCCGCGTTTTAACTCCGTGAAAATCTTAAATATATTGCACTAATTCATAAAAAATCATATCTTTGCATCCGATTTTTTAACAAAATAATGTCTAACTTATTAATTATTAGTTCTTTTTATTACAATTATGACTGATCCAAAGAAAAAATCAACCAAAAAAGTTGAGAAATTTGACGACGAACTTAAGGCTGTAAAAAAACCAAAAGTCAAGGAAATTAAAGAAACATCCGTAATGCAGGAGATAGAAGAGGAACTGATGGATACAGAGATATCCGTCGTGAATCTGGATGACGAAGCGGAAGCTCCTGAAGTTGCTGCCGTTTTTGAAGCTGAAGAACCGCTTGCTGAAAGCGCAGAAAAGGAAATCATTGCAGAAGCAGAGGTTGAGCCTGTCCTTGAAGAAGTACTCGATATCAGGGGTGCAAAGGAATCAAAAGGCAAGCCTTCACCGGAAGATTTTGACTGGGAAAGCTTCGAGGTCGATGAGTTGAAAAGCTCCCCGAGGCACAAGGAATATGAAGCCATGTATGACAAAACACTGTCTACCGTTGCTGTAGATGAAGTTGTGCACGGTACGGTTATTCAGATGACTCCCCGCGAGGTGGTAATAAATATCGGATACAAGTCCGAGGGAGTTGTCAGTCTTAATGAATTCAGGTATAATCCAAACCTTAAGGTTGGTGATACTGTGGAAGTCTATGTTGAAAGCCAGGAAGACAAAAAAGGCCAGCTTCTCCTTTCCCATAAGAAAGCAAGAGCCATCAATTCCTGGGACAGGGTAAATGCATCCCTGGAAAAGGACGAAATAATCAACGGATATATAAAGTGCAGGACCAAGGGTGGTATGATTGTCGATGTTTTTGGAATTGAAGCCTTCCTGCCGGGTTCACAGATCGATGTCAAACCGATCCGCGACTATGATGTTTATGTAGGAAAGACAATGGAGTTCAAGGTTGTTAAGATAAACCAGGAATTCAAGAATGTTGTGGTCTCCCATAAAGCACTTATTGAAGCTGAACTTGAACAGCAGAAAAAAGAAATTATTGCCAAACTTGAAAAAGGGCAGGTTCTTGAAGGTACTGTTAAAAATATAACATCATACGGAGTCTTTATCGACCTCGGTGGTGTTGATGGTCTGATACATATCACCGACCTTTCATGGGGCAGGGTAAACCACCCGGAAGAGATTGTTCAGCTCGATCAGAAACTTAATGTTGTCATCCTCGATTTTGATGATGACAAGAAACGTATTGCCCTTGGTCTCAAGCAGCTGACTCCCCATCCATGGGATTCTGTTGATCCCGACCTCAAGGTTGGCGACAAGGTCAAAGGCAAGGTTGTTGTTATGGCCGATTACGGAGCATTTGTCGAAATTGCCGCCGGAGTTGAAGGACTTATTCATGTATCAGAAATGTCATGGTCACAGCATCTCAGAAGCGCACAGGAATTCCTGAAGGTCGGAGATGAGGTGGAGGCAGTAATTCTTACGCTCGACAGGGCTGAAAGGAAAATGTCGCTGGGCATTAAACAGCTTAAGCCTGATCCATGGCAGAATATTGATGAAAAATACACTATAGGTTCAAGACATACTGCCAAAGTCAGGAACTTCACCAACTTTGGCGTATTCGTCGAGATCGAAGAGGGAGTTGATGGCCTTATACATATTTCCGACCTTTCATGGACCAAAAAAATAAAGCATCCTGCCGAGTTTACATCTATCGATTCAGAAATCGAAGTTGTTGTGCTTGAGATCGATAAGGAAAACCGCCGGTTGAGTCTCGGACACAAGCAGCTCGAGGAAAATCCGTGGGATGTCTTTGAGGATCTTTTCACAGTCGACTCAGTACACGAGGGTACCGTGATAGAAGTTTTCGACAAAGGTGCAGTAGTTGCCCTTCCTTATGGTGTTGAGGGATTTGTTACTCCAAAACACCTGGTGAAGGAGGATGGAACCCTTGCCAAAATCGATGAGAAGCTTCAATTCAAGGTCATCGAGTTCAATAAGTCTTCCAAGAAGATCATTCTGTCTCACAGCAGGGTATTTGAAGATGAAAAGAAATCTGCAGAAACTACGGCCAGGAAAAGTGATGCTGAACCGGCAAGAAAAGTATCCAAGAAATCCAAGCCGAATGTTGAAAAGACAACTCTTGGAGACATAACACAGCTTGCTGCCCTGAAAGAGGAAATGGAAGAAAAAGAAAACAAAGCTTCCAGAAAATAGAAAAAATAGTTAAATTTAGGCTATTAAAATTTAAACTATGGATTTCAATATTGAGAGTCGGAATAACAGCACATTAATTCAGATTCAGACAGAAAAGCTTGATACTCATATTGCTCCTGCACTAAAATCAGAACTTGTGCTTATTTCAGGAAAAGGTGAAAAAAACATCATTCTCGACCTTGAAAAATGCCAGTATTGTGACTCTTCCGGCCTTAGTGCTATCCTTGTTGCCAACAGGCTGTGCAAGAATGCCGGCGGAATTTTTGTCCTGTGCGGACTCAGCGAGGCTGTTGAAAGACTGATTACCATTTCCCAGCTCGATACCGTCCTTACCATTACAGGTTCGGTAACTGATGCAGAGAAAATGATTTCCTAGAAGGCTCGTATTGCAGATTGCCCATGAAACTGACCATCCTTGGCAGCAGTTCTGCATTACCAACATCAGGAAGATATCCATCCGCTCATGTACTCAACGTACATGAGCGTTTGTTTTTGGTCGACTGCGGCGAAGGTACTCAGATGCAGCTCAGGAAATGCAAAATAAAATTCGGGAAAATAAATAATATCTTTATTTCCCACCTTCATGGCGATCATGTATTCGGCCTTTACGGGCTGTTATCAACATTCAGCCTGATGGGAAGAGAGAACCCGCTCAATCTTTATGCTCCTGAAAACTACCGGATCATGCTGAATTCGCATCTGAGGGATTTCGATATAAACCTGAATTTCCCGGTCGATTTCAAACCCCTGCACGGAAAGGACCCTATACAGATATTTGAGGATAAATACCTGACAGTTACATCTTTTCCGCTGAAACACAGGATAGAAGACTACGGATTCCTTTTCAGGGAAAAGACTCCGGAAAGGAACATTATAAGGGAACGCATTGCA
>CAZTDW010000113.1:0-12877 GCA_964611835.1 uncultured Rikenellaceae bacterium
TATCAGACCCTCAAGTGCATTAAGATGCTGCTTAAAGAGATCCATGCCTTTTTCCGTAATTGTGTAGGTTGTATTTGGTTTGCGCCCAATGAACTGCTTTTTAATCTCAACCAATCCCTTGTCTTCCAGCGCCTTCAGGTGGCTTGCTAGATTTCCGTCAGTGACACCAAGCGATTCCTTCAGACTGATGAAATCAAATGATTCATTTACCATCAGGACTGACATAATGCCTAACCTGACCCTGCTTTCAAAAACTTTATTCAGGCCGGAAATTAGATGCTTCATGCTTCATATTTTCTATACATGAATAACCCATAAACAATATGGAGAATCCCAAAGCCAAATATCCAGAACCATAATCCCTGTGCCGGGAAGAAAGCGGAAACAAGGCCTGTAAATATTTCAAGGATACCAAGATAGAAGATCTCATTATATGTGAATTTACCGGCATTGATGAGCGCAAGGCCGTAAAATACAAGAAGCACGGGGATTATCAGGTCAACATGATTCTGAATCAACAGGATCAGCGCAAAAGAGCCTCCCGCTATCAGGGGTATAAAAAGGCTTATTAAAAGCCTCCTCGCAACAGGTGTCCAGAAACTTTTTCCTGACCTCTTTGCTTTCCTGAAAGAGAAATAAAAGGCAGCCACAAGCGAGACAAACAATACCGACAACGCAAGAGCTGCCATCTGCCAGCGGATCGTGACAGTATCCCTTCCGGAAAGATCTTCGGCATAGTCATTATAATTGATATTCCCGTAGTCAAGAATCAGAAAGCGGGCTATTAGGGCACCGGCAATTGCAAATATGCCCAGAAATACTCCTGAAAAACCGCTTAATGAAAGAAACCTGGTCGATTCTTCCATGATCTTCCTGATGGTTTTCAGATCCTCTATTGAATTAGGACTATTTTCCATATAAAAGTACTTTGAAATACAAAGTAAATTATTATTTCTTTCATCGCCAAATTTTTCTGTGAATTAAAGTCATCTTTTTCCGTAAGATTTTGGAAAAAGAAGAATGGCTGAGGCCGTATTATAAGGCCTTTTAGTACCTTAGTGCTTAACTTTGTGACACTTTGTGGTTCAGTGATTTATGCTTAACCACAAAGGAGCTCAAAGGGTGGCACAAAGGAGTACCCTAAGGATGAAAGACAATGAAAATGAAAAAGAATTCATTTAAAACCAATCAGGCAAAATTGGAGGGACAAACACATCCCGTTTCAGATGGCAGGGCTAAGCCAATGTATTCTGTTGCAGGCAAAAAGCCATTTATATTAAAAGAGTTGCCGGATTATTATAAAAAGGGATGTTCATCCCTGAAAATCGGGATGTGCCAGGTATACACAGAGGCATGGGCTGTAGATGCAAATATTGAAAGAACCCTCCAGGCCATTGATATAGCTTCAAAACAGGGTGCAGAGATTGCGGTTACTCCCGAATGTGTTATTCAGGGCTATCCGGTTGATGAAACCAGAAGGAAATCAAAATCATTCATGAAAGAAATATATGCTGTTGCTGAATCACCTGATGGCAGGCATCTGGAAATATTCAAAAAAAAGGCACACGACAAAAGAATTCATATCCTCGTAGGTTTCATAGAAAAGGGGGAAGATGGACTGGTATATAATTCCGCGGCCCTTATATCCCCGGAAGGAAAGTATGTTTATATATACAGAAAGGTGCATTGCAGGCACTTTGAAAACATTAATTACTGGGGTTGTTTTACGCCTGGCAGCAGCTTTTATTCTGCTGATCTTAAATCCGGCAGAAAACGATACAAGGTAGGGACTATCATTTGTTTCGACAGGGAAATCCCTGAATCATTGAGGTGTCTGAGAGCATTAGGCACAGATTTGGTGCTTTGCCCGCTGGCAACAGATACAAATGATATGACCGGTTTTAAAAATGAAGCGGATAATGAAATTATTACAAGAGCCGCATCAGCTTCCAATGAATTATTTGTAGTAGTAGTGAATCATGCCGGCAGATTTAACGGCGGCAGCTTCATTACAGGTCCAAAAGGTGAGTTGTTCTGTCAGATGAACGCCGATCCGGGTGTATTTACTTATGATGTGCCTGTAGGTATCATTGCGGCCCAGTTCCACAATAATCCACTTGGCTGGATGGGCTGGGGTTACAGAAGACCCGGGATTTACAAAAACTATATCTGAACAACCGGATCTTGGAACCAGGAGCTACAATTCTTCAGATCCTAACTCCCGTCGTTCCTCCTTTCGCAAGGGTTATATCAAATGGGATGTTTGTTGAATATGAACCACATGTATAATCGGGGATTGGTACAGGCTGTGAACCATTGGCCACTGACCACTCGCTCAACGGGACGATGCTGCTCCATGCAGCTGCATCATAAACATCCTGATCTAGTGGAATCCCGTTATGAAGGCAATCGATAAGACGCCAGTCCATCAGAAAATCCATCCCTCCATGGCCGCCGACCTTTTTTGCAAGGTCGCCGATATGCCTTACAATTTCAGGAGTGTATTTCTCCGTTATTTCCGCCATCTCCTCGTCTGTGAACCATTCCTCTCCTGTAGCTATCCTTGCAGGAAGCGGATATTTCTGAGCTACGGCTCTCGTCCCGCTGATCATATAATGGCGGGAATAGGGCCTGGGGCTTGAGACATCATGCTGAAGCATTATTGTTTTTCCCCTGGCAGTCCTTATGACCGAAGTGTTCATGTTCCCGCGGTAGGAGTTCGTATCAAATTCCTTATAAAAGTCATCGGTCTTTGCCAGCTCGGCTGCCTTCTTCCCCCAGCTGAAATCATCTGACTGGGTTGATGACATATGTGCAAGCCTGTCGCCACGGTTGATGTCCATCACCTGGCATACCGGGCCAAGTCCATGCGTAGGATAATGGTTACCGTTTCTGGTCTGGCTTTCCTTCAGAAGCCACATGCCCGGATAATTGTTTTTTGCAAAAGAGATCCCTGTCTGATCATGAAGATAACTTGCATCCGCATGAATTATGTCTCCAAAGAAACCCTGTCTCACCATATTAAGAACCAGCAGCTCAAAGAAGTCATAGCAGCAGTTTTCAAGCATCATAAAATGTTTCCGGGTGCGTTCGGAGGTCTCCACCAGCTTCCAGCAATCTTCTATGGTAAGCGCGGCAGGCATTTCTGAAGCAGCATGCTTGCCTTGTTCCATTGCATAAACTGATACCGGCGTATGAAGCCTCCAGGGGGTAACCTGGTAAATAAGATCTATATCATCCCGTTCGCACATCTGTTTCCACGAATCTTCCTTTTCGCCATAGGTTGTTGCTGGAGGAAGACCCGCTTCCTTAATGATCTGTTCCCCCAATTCCAGCCTTTCTTTACGGATGTCGCAGATGGCCTTTATCTCAACTCCCTTAAGGAGGGTAAGATTTCTCAGCGATGAGGGGCCTCTGTGTCCCAGACCTATGAATCCAACTCGTACAATATCGAGCTTCGGGGCAGAATATCCGCACATGTTGAAGGCCTGAATGTGACTTTCCCTCACAGCTTCAAGGGTTGCAGCATGAGGCATTTCATCGTGCCTGCATGAAACCAGTCCGGCCGTTATTATACCTGTTCCGGCAAAACCGGCTGTCTTGATAAAATCCCTGCGCTTTGTTCTCATATGAATTTCTTTATAGAATTTTAATAACTGTTCAGTCTATTAATGTTATGGTAAAAAGGGCCTGAATTCAATCCTGCTACCTGTATTCCCGGTCGGCTTTTGCCTGGCGGCCGATAATAATTTCAGACAGTCTCTCAACCATTCGTTTCATTTCCGGATCCGGACTCTGTGACATTTTAAGCCATGCTCCGCCGCCTTCATAATAGGCCACCCTTCTTTCAGCCCACACCCCGTGTGATTCGAATGCATTTATATAATCATAAAACCTGTGACGGACCTCCGGCTTTGCAACATTATTGTCAAACTCCATCTCCATTCCCATGCCATGCTTACCTCCGAATAAGCAGGCATCATCGAGCCGCTGATAAGGTATATCATTATTGAAGAAATAATTCGGCTGCTGGTATGCGCAATCAAATCCAAGTGACGCCCATTGGTCGGCTCTTTCGGCTTTCCAGTAAGGTATCCAGTATAATTTCATGCCAATATCATTCAGGTACTCCTTAACCTGAGGTATAATTTCATAGTCCTTCCCGGCGGCTTCATGAACCCAGTAGAAACCGTCAAGGAGAATATGCCGGTAGTTCTTTTCTTTCCATCTTTCCACGACCCTTTCTACAAACCAGCATGCAGCAGCTATCTGGTCTTCCGGTTTGCTGAAGTCGAGCTTTTTACCATTAATCTCCCCCCAATCAGCAAATCCTGATACCGGACATGGAATGCTTATTACCACCCTTCTTGGCCTGAGAGGCACCTTCCCTGCAAGCGAAAGGCTGTCGAGGATCGATTCAAGAGCATCCGGTCCCTTACCTTCACCGAAATAACGGTCGAGAAGCCACTCCCACTGCTCCTTTGCAGCAGTGGGATATCCAAAACCGGGATCCCATTCATAGCGCTTTATCCTGTCGAAGATCTCAAGAAACAGGAATCCGTCAAACAACCAGTTGAAATTGTTCTTATCACTTTTGTACACATATGGCCTCATTTCACTGACATTCCAGTCAGGCCGGTGGGTTGACCCGTGATAAATAAGGACGAGGTCGGAGATTTCAATGCCTTTTCCCACGGTGCAGCCGGCATCACGGGTATCGAATCCGGAAGCATAAATTGTTGATATATTAATTGTTGCCAGTATAACGATAAGGGTAAACCACCTTCCAGGTTTCATATTCAGGTAATTTCAGTGAATTCAGATTTCGGTGCTTATTCAAAGATATTTTAAATAGTTCCATGCCCCAAAAAGAATGACAACAAAAATCATTTTTTAAACATGGCAGATGCAACCGGTACGATCGTATTATTTTTTATTTAATACCTTTAATGCTGCAGATATTGCACAATTAAACCCAAAACAATTACTTAAATGAAAAAGCTGTTCAAAGCGCTGATTCTGATTATCGGATTGCTGATTCTGGCTGTCATCATTAAAACGATTACATTCAATTCGATGCAAATTGAAACTGAAACCATATCCCTTCCTGCTTTCAATGAAAAAAGTATTGAGCATTTATCCGAAGCAATCAAATATCCCACAATTTCAACAGCATTCGATTCCCCGGTCGACTCGGCCGCATTTGAAGGGTTTCACAGATTTCTGGAGGAGGCGTATCCCCTGATAAACCAGAATCTGAAGAAAGAGGTCTTTTCCTCATTCAGCTTATTGTACACCTGGGAAGGCACTGATCCTTCATTAAAGCCGGTTATCCTGACCGCTCACATGGATGTTGTTCCGGCTGGAGAGGCAGCCTCCTGGTCGGTACCTCCGTTTTCAGGAAAAAATGACGGTACATTTATCTGGGGAAGAGGAACCCTCGACGACAAATCTTCGCTTATATCAATAATGGAGGCTGTTGAAAAACTCCTGGAAGAAAATTATAAACCTGAAAGGACCGTTTACCTGGCTTTCGGGCACGATGAAGAAATCAGCGGGATCAAAGGTGCCGGCGTCATCGCCGGAGCACTGAAAGAAAGAAATGTGGACGCTGAATTCCTTATCGATGAGGGTTATGCAGTTACGATCGCAATGGTGCCGATGATAAAGAAACCTGTTGCACTTATCGGGACATCGGAAAAAGGATATTTATCAACCCGACTGACAGTTGAGATGGAAGGAGGCCATTCTGCCTATCCTGCAAGGGAATCGGCCATTATTGTCCTCAACAGGGGATTGAACAGAATTATCGATAATCAGATGAAAGCCAGGATATCAGAACCTGTCAATGACTTTATCAGGTACATAGGCCCGGAAATGCCGTTTTATGCAAAAGCAATATTTGCAAATAAATGGCTATTCAAGGGTATAATCCTGAAAATATATGAAGGAGGCAACAATTCAAATGCACTTGTAAGAACAACCACCGCTCCGACAATCTTCAATGCCGGAATAAAGGACAATGTTGTACCGACCAGGGCAGATGCAGTCGTAAATTTCAGGATTTTACCGGGCGAGACATCAGCAGACGTCATAAATCACCTTAGGGAAGTCATGGATGATGACAGGATAAAGATCACTGAACTTGATGACCTGAGACAGCCGGCACCGGTATCTCCGGTTGATGCCGCTGGTTTTGATATCATCCACAGGACCATAAGGCAGGTTTACCCCGAAGCGCTTGTTGCACCCACAATGATGATTGCAGCCTCCGACAGCAGGAAATACCTGGGCGTCAGCAGGAACATTTACAATTTTGCTCCCATTATTGTTACCTCTGAAGATCTGGCAAGAACACACGGGCTGAATGAAAGGAACAAGATTGAATATTACCTCAGGGGTATCGGATTTTACTACCAGCTGATCAAAAACTCCAATATTCAATAAGATGACTGCCCGTAAAACGTCAGGCAGATCAGTTACTCAGTCATTCTTATCATTTCAGTCGGCATGTTCCGGTTTAAAACTGAAATCCTTTGATGGTCGCCCAGTACAATCCCCCTTTCTGATAAAGCGTCATTAAGTGTTTTAAGTGCAATTTCAGGGGAATTGTTATTTCTGCTCAGGTGAGCAAGACAGATATCGGTAAGGTTGTCATTAATAATATCAGCCAGGAATGAAGAAGTCTGATGATTTCCCAGATGTCCGCTATCCGATCTTATTCTTGCTTTCAGGAATTGGGGATAATTTCCCGTCATCAGCATCTGTTCGTCGTAATTTGATTCTATGACAAGAAGGTTGGCAGCTTTCAGGTATGGTGCTGAAGCCTGGCATATATGTCCGAGGTCTGTTGCAATAGTTATTTTTCTGTCGCCCGAACAGATATGGAATCCTATTGTTTCGGGGGCATCATGATCAACAGGGAATGCCTCGATCTCAAAACCGGAGAGGCTGAATTTTTCTTTCAGGTGTATCTCTCTGATGCAATCACCTGATATTTTTATTCGCGGAGTCAGAAAGCTGTCCCAAATATTGCGGGTTGTAAATACGGGGAGGTTGTTTTTTCGCACCAGCACCTCCAGGCCTCCTATATGATCAATATGGTTGTGCGTTATCAGAACGCCCATTATTGTTTGCATCTGAATATCAAGATTCTTCAGATGCTTTCTTATTGCTGATGCTGAAATTCCGGCATCAATAAGAATTCCATGGTTACTGTTTCCCAGATAATAACAGTTTCCGCTGCTTCCGCTGCTCAGACTGCAAAAATTCAACTCCATCGATACTTGATTCAAAGCATACAAAAATATAATTACTGGTGGAAAGGCAAAAGGTATTATTACCGGAAGTAATTATTTCGCTATGTTCGCGGTATAAACTGATTCGCCAATTGCCTGAAGGACTTTTCGATTACAGCCTGTGGGGATTATTCCTGGCCAGCTTCCTGGCAGCAACGGTTATCCCCTTCAGTTCCGAAGCGCTGCTGACCTACCTTATTATCAACGGTACTGATCCCTATCATGCGGTTCTTGTTGCCACAGCGGGCAACTGGCTTGGAGGAATGAGCAGCTTCGCTCTTGGCTATCTTGGCAAATGGGAGTGGATTGAAAAATACCTGAGGATAAAACGAGCGACAATTGAAACATGGCACAACCGGCTTTATAAACGGGGAGCCGTCTTCGCGTTTTTCTCCTGGCTGCCTGCAGTAGGCGATGTTTTTGCCGTTGGTCTGGGTGTGCTGAGAAGCAATGTCATGATCACCGCCATTGCAATGCTCGCCGGGAAATTTGCCCGCTATGTAGTTTGGGGATGGCTTACCGGACTTGTATTCTGAAAATTAAATAATAACATAAAAAAGTCATACCTGCCGCGTTGGGTATTTCAAACTGATTATTTTTGTCTGCGGTTGAAAAGGGTATTTTATTATAAGTTCCATTCATCTGTTAAGTCAGATTCATGCAGATGGATCCTGGAATTAAAAATAAATCCCTGGATAGATGATATTAGTATTTAACTAAACTGAAAGTAATGTCTGACCTTCGCACGAAAAAACTGATACTTATCGCAGCCGGCGCATTTCTGTTCACATCGCTGTCATCGCAGGAATGGCCTGACTGGCGTGGCATTAACCGTGACGGAGTATGGACGGAAACCGGAATCCTAAAGAAATTCCCAAGTAGCACCATTGCCCTTAAATGGAGTGTCCCCTGCGGACCCGGTTATAGCGGTCCCACAGTATCAGGAGGCAGGGTTTATCTGACCGACCGCATTGAGAAGCCGGAACCAAAGGAAAGAGTGCTTTGTGTTGATGCCAATAATGGAAAAGTTATCTGGACCTACAGCTATTCGAGCCAGTATGGAAATGTGAGCTACCCGAACGGACCCCGCGCTTCGGTTGTGATAAGCGAAGGGAAAGCCTATTCATTGGGGACCAGGGGGCATTTATTCTGTTTCGATGCAAAGTCAGGCTCAGTCTTATGGAAACATGATCTTGACCGTGAATATCAGATCATAATGCCAATATGGGGCGTCGCAGCCACACCGCTTATATTTGAGAACAAGATAATATTGCATATAGGGGGAAGTAAAGGGGCATCTGTTCTGGCGCTGGATAAAAACTCAGGGAAGGAGCTATGGCGTTCAATGAATGACAAGATATCCTATTCTGCCCCTGTACTGATCAGGCAGGCAGGCAGGCCTGTAGTGGTGGTCTGGACGGCTGAGAACCTTTGCGGTCTTGATCCTCATACGGGAAAGGTGTTCTGGAAGATACCCTTCTCCGTGAGAATGGGGATGGGTATTTCAACCCCGGTTAAATATGGCGACTACCTTTTTGTAAGCTGCTTTTACAGCGGCTCCCTCCTGGTCAGACTAAGCCAGACGACCACCACTGCTGAAAAGGTATGGCTAAGGGCCGGAGAAAGCGAGCTTAAAACTGATGCCCTTCACTGCGTGATCAATACACCGCTCATCAAAGACGACTACATTTATGGAGTCGACAGCTACGGAGAATTAAGATGCCTGAAACTGCAATCCGGAGACCGAATATGGGAGGATCTTACCGCTGTTACAAAAAACAGGTGGGCCAATATCCATTTTATCCGGAATGGTCAGCAGACCTGGATGTTCAATGAGCACGGGGAACTTCTGATTACCGAACTTTCAACCCGGGGTTTGAAAATAATAAGCCGGGCCAGACTTATAGAACCCACCACCGGACAGCTGAACCGCAACGGGACAGGTGTAACCTGGAGTCATCCAGCGTTTGCAAACCGGCATGTATATGCCAGGAGCGACAACAGACTGGTATGCGCTTATCTGGGTGAATGAATTATCAGGTTTTCCGGGTTTTGGGATCAGATTCTGTATTGTTTATTATCTCCTGAACCATCCTGGTAACACTCCTGAAATCGATCTTTCCCGTTCCCATCATTGGCAATTCCTTTATAACAATAAACTCCCGCGGAAGAGCGATTATGGGTAACTCATTCAACATTTTCCTGAGTATTTCAGTCTTGTGCACTTCTTCAGTAACGGTTGCTATAATATATGACCCCTTCTTTTCATCCGACACCTCCACTATACAACATGATACACCGGCCGGAAGAAACTTCTCCATTACGTTTTCCACCTTAACCAGCGATATCATTTCACCCCCAACCTTGGCAAACCTCTTAAAGCGGCCGGCATGCCACAGATAACCATCCTCATCGAAATAACCCATATCGCCGGTATTATACCAGCCATCAGAAAGTACTTCTGATGTAAGTTCCGGATCCTCATAATAGCCTTTCATCACTGAATCTCCTTTTACAAATATCTTTCCGACTTCGCGGACTTTGCATTCTTCGCCGGTTTCAAAATTGATCACCCTTACCTGTACTCCGGGAATTACTTTCCCGGTACTGCCAGGTCTGTTGAATTCGTGGGAATTGACTGAGATGACCGGAGATGTTTCAGTTGCTCCATAACCCTCAAGAAGGGTTACTCCATGTTTTTTCATGAATCCTTCCCTGAGGGCTTCCGGACATTTGTCTGCTCCTGCCACCATCAACCTGAGAGATCTGAAATCCCCGGGCGCTGATTTCTGAAGATAACCCCAGAAGAAACTGGGAGTGCCAACCATTAATGTCGGCTTTTCCTCACGTGCAATATTGCTGATCGTCTGAAAATCGAGGGGATTGGAATAGGCTACCATGGTCATACCGTAATAGAATGACACCCATAAATTTACTGTCAGACCAAAAATATGGAAGAATACAAGATTTGCCAATATTATATCTGCCTCCGACAACCCGACATAATCACCAAAATTCTTAATGTTTGAAGAAATGTTTAGATGGGTAAGCTGAACTGCCTTGGGATCTTTTTCACTTCCGCTTGTAAACAGGATTGCCGCTGTGTCATTTTCATCTCCCTTATGAATGCTGTTGAGTATCATCTTTACAGGAAGCTTTGTCTTCAGGGCTGCTTTAAGCTTATCGCCTGTCGTGACACTTTTCATTATGTCCTCGATCATGATCATTCCATCAATTACCGGGCATTTGATTTTCTCTAGTAATGCTTTTGAGGTAATTATCGTTTTGAATTTGCACTTTTTCTGTGCATACTTTGCGTTATCAGCGGCTCCTGTCGAATAATTTATCATAACAGGTATTCTACCGCTCATCAGAGCTCCGACAACTGCAAGTGAACAACCTGCAGATGTAGGGATCATAATGCCGATAAATCCTTTATCATACTTTTCAAATTTTGATTTCAGAATTAATGCTCCGATCAAAGCAGTCGAATAATTAATGCTTTTCCCCGTGGTTTTGTCAATAACAGCCATCTTGCCGGCATGTTTCTTTGCCACTCTTACGAATTGATGATGAAGTAACATAGTGTAATTATTAATCCGTCCCGAATTTTAAAATCCGGCCAATATACCTATTAATTTGAAATAAATATTATCACTACTAAATACTTTTTTATTTTGGGTCGAAATAAATGGTTATTGGATTAATACCATATATTACTGTCTGTTATTTAATTAACAGATCTCCATGTAATTCAAATGGAAAGGGATAATAGCCTGATTCGAAATTTTTGCAACCGGAAACCCTAATAGATGATGTTGCTGAGATTGTGAAGTATTTATTAATGGTTTCACAAAATACTCCTGGGACTCTCAGACAACAGCCCGGAATTTAATGCACCTGATCTTTCTTCCTGATATAAGCAAACAAACCATCTTTGAATTCCGGGGATTCTATATTTACCGGGAAACCTGAAATTTTCTTCTTTTTTATTGTTTCTCCGCTCCTTATATCAATCCATCTTAATTCATATCTGCCTTCATCCATCTGGCATGATATCTTTAGTTTTGTTTTTACCGGACCAAATGTATGAGAAGGGTCATCATTCATCAGGTAAAAAAGTATTTCATCATTATCCCTGCAGGCAAATGATTTAATATCCGGATGCTCTGTCTCTATTTCTTTATCCGCATTCTCACTGTTGAAATGGGACCAGTCTATTGTTTTACAAAAATCACTGAAACATTTCATCCATTCCAGCTCCTTTTTTGTAATGTCAGGCCACTTATCGGGAGATACCCACGAATGCAAATTTCCGGCAGCACCAACAGCTGCAGATGCCCATAAAAAATGCAGAAATCCTCTTTCAATAGCATCCTGGGCTCCTTCTTTATAATTCATTCGTCCCTCACCGCAAATAACAGGATCACCGTGTGCAATCCCCTGTCGGATGCGTTCTGCAAGACTTAGCATCATTTCTTCAGGATCGTTGCCACTGGGATTGTAATCATACACTCTGACTGATCCGCAATCCATCTCTCCCTTTGGATCAACCCCTGTATTATATTGAAAAGTTATAATCCTGCCTGACCCATCAGTTTCCCTGACAAAATTGTACATCCCCTGCTTCCAGGCATTACTTTTTTTACTGTCATTCACAAGATCCCACATAATAACAACTGATTCATTTTTCCACCTCTCCACAAGATATTTATACCTGTTCTTCATGGCATTCCATGATGGTGTATGTAAGGTATCTTTAAGGTCATCGGCATTGGTGGTTGTGCCAAGGGGGCTGTTTTCACTGTTGTAGATTTGTTCTTTGCCGTTCCAGCCCCAGTTGCCTTTCTGTGGCAAAATGCAGTTATCATTCCAGAAACAAACATTAAGATATACCCCATATTTTTTACAGCTACTTACTACCGAATCCAAAGCAACCATCTGTCTTTCATCAAAACGACCTACTTCAGTTTCAGGATCGGCTCCAAGCCCTACCCATATTCTGAGATAATTAATACCGTGATCGGCCCACATCTTTACCATAGAATCTATCTCACTGCCTTTTCTGAATAGAAGGAAATGGTTCAAACCAACCGGAACATAAGGTGTGCCATCTTCAAAAATGAAGTATCGTCCATTATTGTCAACATGTAAAATACCATGATCCATTTGTATATCCTCCGATTGCCGGTTCCCTTTTTTCCCATTTGAACAAGAGTTAAGACAGGCAAAAATGATAATCAGGATGAAAAAGGGAACAGATAATTTGTTAGTTTTCATTTGAATAAGGTTTTCTTTTAAAACTTACACTTATATATGCCATGTATCAAAATTCCTGGCATCAACATTAAAGATATGCAAAATTGTATATTCGATATTATTGAAATCCTTATTTAGTAAGACTGCCAGATAATTCGTTTGCTATATAGCCAGGGGAAATGGTCCTGACTTGTGACGCTCGGTAAAATTAGTGCGGTTTTATTTTTTAACACATTGAAAATGAATGATAAAAAAATCAGAAAATTGATTTTTACCGCACTAACGCCTGTTTTTGCTTTATGCTCAGTATCAGAAAGGTT
>CAZTDW010000114.1:0-12734 GCA_964611835.1 uncultured Rikenellaceae bacterium
CGAGACGTTTTTTGCTTTCCGTAATTGTCAGATAATAATCCTCTTTTCTTGTAGCTTTAACATCAAAAAAATAGGTTCTCTTCCCTGCTCTTACAACCTTGGTATAGATCTCTTCCTTGACAGCTTTTTCTTCAGTACCAATAATAGCTTCCTTAATTCCGGCTTCTTCTTCCATTTCTGCATCAGTTTAGGTTAGGCTGGTGTTATCATTGTCAAAAGTAAAAATATTTTTTAAATTAAAAACAAGCGCCTTCATTTGTATCTTATTTTAAGGATGTTGTTTTGATGGAAGTGGAAAAAGGTTAATTTTGCAGCACAAATTCGAGGTTCTTTACTGATGATAAGCAGAAGACTTTTGCGCATAAAAGCCATGATGGCTCTGTATGCATTTAACAGGAGAGAGGATGGAAATCTTGAACAGGCCGAGAAAGAGCTTATGTTCAGCATTAACAAGACTTATGACCTCTATCACCTTCTCCTTCTGCTTGTTCTTGAGGTCGCTGATGTTGCATCCGGCAAAATTGACCAGGCCCTTCAGAAACGGATGCCTACCACTGAAGACCTTAATCCGAAAAGAAGGTTTATTGATAACATGGTTATTGCACAGCTGAGAAAGAACAGGGCATTCATTGGTTATGTGTCTTCAAAGAAGCTGTCATGGTCGAATTATCAGCATATACCGAGGCTTCTTTATAACAAAATGATCACCTGGAAGAAGTATGAGTCATACATGGCTTCTGATGAACATAGTTATTCAAGCGACAGGAAATTCATAATAAGCCTTATAACGGAGCTTTTTGCGGCTTCGGAAGATCTTGAGACAAATTTTGAGGAACAGAGCATATATTGGAACGATGATACTGAGTATGTTGTTCTGATGATAGAGAAGACCATTAAGAAATTCAGGCCTGAATCGGGTGAGGAAACTGAGCTTATGCCTCTGTTTAAGAACAAGGAAGATGAAGAATTTGTAAGGCTCCTTTTCCGCAAGGCTGTTCTTCATTCTCAGGAGTGTACCGAATTAATTGACAATAATACAACCAACTGGGAGGTTGAACGCATTGCTCTTATGGATATTATTGTGATGCAACTGGCAATCACGGAAATCCTTGAATTTCCTGAAATTCCTGTCAAGGTTACGCTCAACGAATATATTGAAATAGCAAAATATTATTGTACCTCAAAAAGCAGTACATTTGTCAACGGTATTCTCGACAATATAGTAAAGGAGATAAGGGAAAAGGGCCGTTTCAATAAGTCGGGACGGGGACTGGTGGGTGAAAATATTGTTTCATCCGGAAAATGAACGGAAATTTTTTATCATGGAGATAGGAAAGTATATATCACTGGCTTTATTAATCTGGTTTTTTGCAGGCTGCAATCAGGATCGCGGAAAAGCTCCGGAGGAGGAAATTACATCCCGGCCGGGTGATGCTGAAATGGTTTTCACCAAGTACGAGCATGATTTTGGAAAAGTTACAGAAGGTGAGAAGGTTGCGTATGTTTTTTCCTTTGAGAACAAAGGTCCCGGAAACCTTGTGCTGAATTCCACATCAACCACATGCGGATGCACTGTTACAAAGTATGATTCCAAGCCTATTGCTCCCGGGGGCCATGGTACCCTGGAGGTGGCATTTGACACTTCGGGCAGGAACGGGAAGCAGACCAAGAGCATAACGGTTCATTCAAACTCCAAAATACCTGTTGTGGTTCTGAAGATATCCGCGGAGGTAGTACAGAGGGACCGGAGAAATTAAAATGTACAATTTAAGTTAGTTAATAATCAATAAATTAGAATTATGATCAATCCAGCCTTTTTGTTTTTGATGGGTCAGCCGGCGGGAGGAGCAACCGGCCAGAGCAATGCCCTTGTTACGTTCCTGCCCCTTCTGCTTGTTTTTGTTGTTTTCTATTTTTTCATGATCAGACCGCAGATGAAAAAACAGAAAGAAATGAATAACTACAGGAATTCCCTCAAAAAGGGGGACAGGGTTGTTACAACCGGAGGAATCTACGGGAAAATATATGAAGTAAAGGACAATCATGTCATGCTTGAAGTAGGAGGCGATCTGAAACTCAAGGTTGATAAGAGTGCCCTTCTTAAGGATTCTACTGCAGGCGAACAAAATTAACATTCATTTATCCGCTGCGTGAATGGCAAAATAGGGATATGGCTTAGAAAACAGGCAGGCAAGGGAATAAGCAGCATCAACAGGGATTATATCGTTTTTGGTTTTTTTCTCTTGTTGTCTTTTATTTTCTGGTACCTTAATTCACTCGGCAAGGAAATAGAGACGGAGATCAGATATCCTGTACGCTATGTAAACCTTCCGAAAGAAAGGGTGTTGGCAGAGGAACTTCCGTCACGGCTGAACCTTTACCTTAAAGGCCCGGGTTACGAGATACTCAAGCTTAAATTATCAGGAAACAGGGCTCCTGCAATCCTGGATATTTCGACGCTCAACTACAGGCGGGTTCCCGGAAGCAAGGAACTTAACTATTATCTCAAAACCTCGGGTATTATTCCAAAGCTGAAGAATGATCTCAGATCAGAATGTCAGATCCTTTATGTAAGACCTGATACCCTTTTCTTCAAATTCGACCGGATAATTACAAAAAAAGTACCGGTAATATCATCTGTTGAAGTGATAACAGACAGACAGTATTTTATAAAGGGGGGTATAAGCATTGAACCTGAGAGCATTAAAATATCAGGACCATTGAGAATTCTCGACACAGTAGGGAATGTCAGAACAAAATACAGGAAGTTTACGGGGGTAAATGAGACAGTCAGAAAAAATATAAACCTGGATCTGCCCGATTATTTTTCAGCTTCCGCCCGGAAGGTATCAGTAACCATACCAGTGGAGCAGTTCACCGAAGCGGAGCTTGTTGTTTCCGTTAAAATACTGAACCAGCCTGATTCGATTGATCTTAAGATCTTTCCGGATATTGTAACCGTGAGGGGTCTTGTTGCTGTAAATGATTTTAAGAAACTTGCGGAGATCCCTTTTGAAGTGATTCTTGACATAGGAAAGGTCAGTCTGAAAACTTCTGAACGGCTTCCTCTTGAAATTCGCAATGTTCCTCCTTTTTTGACCTCATTGCGAATTACTCCCGCAGATGTGGATTTTCTGATAGAGAAAAAGACAAAATGAAGAAGCCGGTTAACTCTGTTTTCAAGCTTGGGATTACCGGAGGGATAGGAAGCGGTAAATCCACTGTATGCAAGGTGTTCAGCATACTTGGAATTCCTGTTTTTTCAGCTGATTGTGAAGCCAGGCAGATTATGGATAATGATCAGTCGGTTATTAATAATATAAATTCGGTTGCCGGGAGGGATATGTATGAGAACGGTTCACTTGACAGAGCTGAACTGGCAGGGATGATATTCAATGATAAAGACCTTCTCGGAAAGGTAAACTCAATAGTTCATCCTGTTGTTTTCGAAAGATTCATCGACTGGTCAGCCAGACAGACGGCACCATATGTCATTATGGAAGCTGCAATTCTTTTTGAAAGCGGTGCCTCCAGGCTTGTTGACAGAGTTCTTACCGTTGTGACCCCCATGAATGAAAGAATAGAAAGGATGCTTCGCGGGAATAAGTTTACAAAGCAACAGATATTGGAGCGAATGAAAAACCAGACCGATGATGATACCAGGATTAGGAACTCAGATTACGTTATCTATAATTCTGAAAATGACCTGATTCTACCCGCAATCCTCAAAGTGCATGAGGAAATCATGAATATTGTGAATAAATAGATTTTATGGGCAGGTTTGCAAAATGGATAGGAGGGGGGCTCGGATTCGTTATGGGCGGTCCCATCGGAGCACTTCTTGGATTTGTGGTTGGTTCGATGGTCGATAGTACTACAGTAACCACTGCAACATATACACGACCGGAACACAGAACTGCTCAGGGAGATTTTGGTGTCAGCCTTCTTGTCCTTATCGCAGCAATGATGAAAGCTGACGGAAAGGTGGTAAAAGCCGAGCTTGATTATGTCAAGCAATTCTTTATAAGACAATTCGGACCTGAATCATCCCGCGAAGCACTTATGATGCTCAAGGATATTTTGAAACAGGATATACCGGTGAGGGATGTATGCTTTCAGATCAGCAGGAATATGGATTATTCATCACGGCTGCAGCTTATTCATCTCCTTTTCAATATCTCAGTTTCAGATGCAGCAGTTCATGCTGCTGAACTTGAAACGATTGAAAAAATGTCAGGTTATCTGGGCATTAGCGCCTCTGACTTTACATCAATAAAAAACATGTTCGTCCCTGAAACAGACTCTGCCTACAAAATTCTTGAAATTGCCCCTTCAGCCACCGATGAGGAGGTTAAAAAGGCTTACAGGAAAATGGCAATGAAATACCATCCCGACAAAGTGGGCCATCTGGGGGAGGAATTCAGGAAAACTGCCGATGAGAAGTTCAAAAAGGTAAATGAAGCATACGAAAGGATCAAGAAAGAAAGAAATATTGTTTAGTATATATATACAGAGCCGGTTTATTTATAAAAACAAGATTAATTTTGCCAAAAAAATATAAGCTGTATGATTTTAAAAGATATTGTAGCGATCTCAGGCCAGCAGGGTCTTTTTAAATTTATTGCCCAGGGAAAGAACTCAATGATTGTTGAGCATATTGAAACAGGCAAAAGGGGCAGTGCGTTCAGTTCTGCACGGGTAAGCTCACTCGAAGAGATTTCCATTTTCACCGACAACGAGGACATGCCTCTGGGGAAGGTGTTTGACAGGATTTTTGAGAGGGAGAAGGGAGGCGAGGCCATAGATCCAAGATCAGATCCTGATAAGCTAAGGAAATACTTTGATGAAATCATTCCCGATTATTCAAAAGACAAGGTGTATATAAGCGATATCAGGAAAGTTGTACTATGGTACAATATCCTGCAGCGTAAAAATCTTCTTGTTCAGGAAGAACCGGAAAAAACCGCCGAAACAGATTCTGCTGAACCGGAAAATGAAAAAATCGCTTCTTCCGGAAAGAAAGCCGGGAAGAACATTAAAAAAGAGGAGGAAAATTAAGTTGAATGGGCAGCAGGGGATTGAATTTCGGCGGCAATGAAGTTGTTTTTGACTATTCCGGCTCGGGGATAATTATTGTCCCTGTTCCCTATGACAGGACAAGTACCTGGATAAGGGGAGCAGATAAAGGACCTGATGCGATCATGGAGGCATCGGTCAACCTTGAGTTCTATGATATAGAGACCTCTTCGGAGGTACATCTTAAGGGGATACACACAATTGATCCCATTACTGAAGATTCAACCCCTGAAATCCTTGTTGATGCCGTATGCAACAAGGTACTATCCCTTATTGATGACAATAAGTTCCCGGTAATTGTAGGGGGAAACCATACAGTCAGCATCGGTGCCGTAAAGGCTTTTTCAGGGAGGTATGATAAGCTAACCATCCTTCAGCTGGATGCACATGCTGATCTCAGGGACGAGTATGAAGGATCGCGTTATAATCACGCGTGTGTGATGGCAAGGGCCCGTGAATATGCTCCGCTGGTCCAGGTAGGCATTCGCAGCATGTCTGCCGGGGAGAAAAAGAATGTAATAAGTGACCGGATATTCTTCGCTCACGAACTTTATCATGATAAGAGCCTTTACCGGAAAGCAATAAGCAAATTGTCAGAAGATGTCTACATAACCATCGATCTTGATGTATTTGATCCTTCCCTGATCCCGTCGACAGGTACTCCGGAGCCGGGAGGCCCGGAATATTTTGAGATAATGCATTTTTTGCGTGAGGTTATTTCGAGCAGGAATGTTGTTGGTTTTGACATTGTTGAGCTCTGCCCGTCACCTTCTGACAAGGCTCCTGATTTTGTGGCGTCCAAAATCATTTACCAGCTGCTGAGCTACAAATTCGCCTGATCTTCTTTTTTTGCCTCTTCCCAGATTTCATTCATCTGATCAAGGCTCATATTATGCAAAGAGACACCTTTGGCAATCGTCTCCCTTTCGAGGAAATTGAAGCGTTTTATGAATTTTCGGTTTGTTTTTTCAAGGGCAGCCTCAGGATCAATCCCATAAAGCCTTGATGCATTTATAATTGAAAAAAGCAGATCACCAAGCTCTGATTCGATGCCCGCGGTGTTGAGATTGTCAATCTCATCCTTCAGTTCACTCAGTTCCTCCAGTACCTTATCCCAGATCTGTTCGCGTTTTTCCCAGTCAAAGCCTACCCCCCTTACCTTTTCCTGGATCCTGTTGGCTTTCACAATCGCGGGAAGGGAGGAGGGCACACCCGACAGAACCGGCTTCCGGGACTCTCCTTCCTTTATTTTGAGATGCTCCCAGTTCCTTTCAACCTCCGAAGAGTCGGATACTATTGTGTCAGCAAAAACATGCGGGTGCCTGTAGATCAGTTTCTGATTGATCCCTTCAAGAACATCCGACATTGAAAACAGATCCTTTTCCGAACCTATTTTTGCATAGAAAACGATATGGAGCATAAGATCACCCAGTTCTTTTCTGATACCTTCATCGCTTCCCGATATTATTGCATCTGCCAGTTCGTAGGTTTCCTCGATGGTCAGTTTTCTAAGACTCTCATTTGTCTGCTTTTTGTCCCAGGGGCATTTTTCTCTAAGTTCGTCAATGATGTCCAGCAGTTTTCTGAACTCCCCGCAAGCTTTTTCTTTGTCTGTCATCCTGTGTTAATCTTAAAACAACTGATCGGGCTGCACCTCTTTGTTAATGTTATCAATCCTGATTGTGGATCCCACATCAAGGCTGAGAAGTTCTGAAACATTTTCGCCATTAATTGAAATTTCAAGGAGGTCGAGAGTGTTGAATCTGGCAAGCAGTTCTCCTACAGGTGCATCATTGTAAGATTCAGAAATATGATCGGTGAAGTTTTTATTGCTTTGTATCAGTATTCTGAATTCCTTTCCGGTAAAAACACGGTAGAATATTTCCCGGGTAATATTTGATATTGCGTTACCGTATGAATCGATGAAGATAATGCTCCCGATAATTATATCCTTGTCAATGGTGGCTCTGATGGGCAATCTCTCACTTATTTTGTCAAGTGGTTTCCCCAGTTGTGAAAGCTTTTTGCCTGAACAGATATCTGCAGCAGCTTTTGCATAAAGATCCAGTTCATCCTTTGATTCAGTGCTATCGATTCTGACTATCTCGTCAGGATCGGCGTTCAGTATCAGGAAAAAGATCCCGTTATCAGTACCTATGAAATAATGTCCTTTTGATCTGACTGCAAGGTACTCCTCATCCTTTCCTGCCTCCGAATGCACACATATTATATGGATCCAGGAGGGTAATTTAGGAATGTGTTTCTTACCACAAATGATGCATGGGAGATATTGAAAGGCGGAATAGAATATGCATTGTCAATTATTGAAGCTCCCGGACACAGACTGCACAGTTTGCCTTTTATGATACCATTGTAAATATCATCTGGTCTCCATTCGGTTGTTAATGTTATTACCGGCATCAGGAAAAAACTTAGGACAAAGATAATCTTATAAAGAAAAAATAAACTTACTTTGTGTGCATCAGTGTATCTTTTTTTGTGGCGACAGGTTATCATTTGGGTAATTAATGACAGAGGTTGTAATTTTTCTCGAAGACATCGATCCTGTAATCTTTTATGGTGCAAACAATGCATTGCTTGATAAAATCCGTGGTTTTTTCCCTAAGCTTAAGATCATTGCCCGGGGCAATGAGTTGAAGTGCATTGGAGAGGAAAATGAGATTACATTTTTTGCCGAAAGATTTAATGAACTGATCGAATACTACAGGAAATATCACCGGCTTGAGGAGCAGGATCTTGAAAAGTACTTTTTTGACAGAGAGCACATGAAGTCAGCCTCAACAGGTGATTTTGAGCAGGTGATAGTATTTGGCACAAGCGGTAAACCGGTAAGGGCGAGAACAGTAAACCAGTTGCTTCTGGTCAATGATTACAGGGTGAATGATCTGGTCATTGCTGAAGGTCCTGCCGGAACAGGAAAGACCTATACTTCCATTGCGCTGGCAGTCAGGGCGCTCCGGGAAAGGGAAGTGAAGAAGATAGTCCTTACTCGTCCGGCTGTGGAAGCCGGTGAGAGACTTGGCTTTCTTCCCGGCGACATGAAGGAGAAGCTTGATCCTTATCTTCAACCCCTTTATGATGCGCTTCACGACATGATACCGTTCAAGAAGCTGGAAACATGGCTCGAAGATGGAACCATTCAGATCGCTCCTCTCGCATTCATGAGGGGCCGGACTCTGGAAAATTCTTTTGTGATACTGGATGAAGCCCAGAATGCAACAGTAAGCCAGCTCAAAATGTTTCTTACCAGAATGGGGATAAGTTCCAAATTCATACTGACCGGAGATACGACACAGATCGACCTTCCAAAGAAAAATGAGTCGGGACTTCTTCAGGCCATGAGGATACTTGCGAATATAGAAGGGATATCAATCATAAGGTTTGATGAACGGGATATTGTAAGGCACCGGCTGGTCAAGAAAATTGTAAAAGCGTACGAACAGGAAGAAAACGGAATCAGGAACAATGGCAATTGATACTGCTTTTTCTCAGGACCATGAGTAACCAGGAGATCATGATGCCCATTTCACGACAGAAAAATGCCAAGGAGGTAAATAATTAAAGAATATGGCACATACAATTACAGACTCTGAATTTAAATTCCCTGGACAAAAGGACGTATACAGGGGAAAAGTAAGGGATGTTTATAATATTGATGGCAAATATCTTCTGATGGTAGTATCCGACAGGATTTCAGCCTTTGACGTGGTACTGCCCAAAGGTATCCCTTTTAAGGGACAGGTACTGAACCAGATTGCGTCAAAATTTCTGGATGCCACATCCGATATTGTACCTAACTGGAAGATTGCAACACCTGATCCGAATGTAACGTTTGGCCACAGGTGCAAACCTTATCCTGTTGAAATGATAGTAAGGGCATATCTTACAGGCAGTTCATGGCGCCTTTACAAGGAAGGAGTCAGGGAGATATGCGGAATACCGCTTCCTGATGGCATGAGGGAGCATCAGAAGTTTCCGTCACCCATAATTACACCTACAACCAAGGCAGAGCAGGGAAGCCATGATGAAGATATTTTGCCCTCTGAAATAATTCGCAAGGGCCTGGTCTCTAAAGAAGAATATGACCTGATTGAGAAATACACAATGGAAGTATTCATCAGGGGATCTGAAATAGCCGCGGAACATGGTCTGATTCTTGTAGATACAAAATATGAATTTGGAAACATGGATGGACAGATCATGCTTATTGATGAGATAAACACACCTGATTCTTCACGATATTTCTATGCAGATGAGTATAAGGAGCTATTTGACAAAGGCCTTCCCCAGAAACAGCTTTCAAAGGAGTTTGTAAGGGAATGGCTTATGGAAAATGGATTTCAGGGTAAGAAGGGGCAGAAGGTCCCGTTTATGCCTGATGATTTTGTAAATCAGGTATCAGCAAGATATATTGAGCTTTATGAAAAAATCATCGGTGAAAAGTTTGATCCGTCAGATATTACTGATGTGTCAGCAAGGATTGAAATGAATTGCACCGGATTTTTGAAACAATACGGCTTTTGATAAACCGGAATGGAAAATATTTGAATAGCAATAAAGAATGACGGGAAGATTTGCCTGCATAAGAGTATACAGAAGGAAAATTTTATCATCACTGATAAAAGCCGTTTCGGCTTTCGCTTTAATTATTCTTCCGTTTGCAACAGTTCCTGCACATGCACAGGTTGTTGTGGAAAGGTCAAAGGATAAGGCAATTATCGGAGGAGAGTCTTATTATATCCACGTTGTCAAAAAGGGAGAAACTGCATATTCAATCTCCAGAGCATACGGAATAACTGTTGACCAGTTGCAGCATGAGAATCCATCAACAGGAGTGACGCTTAAGGAAGGGATGAGTCTGAGGATCCCTGTGAAGATCGTAACTGCAGCACCTGCCGGACAGCCCGTTCCCTACCGGCACGCCATTCATAATAAAGATAAATTCATATACCATATACTCGATAAGGGAGAAACAATTTTTTATCTGTCAAGGAAATACCAGGTCTCAGAAAAGGAAATTACGGAAGCCAATCCAGGCCTCGATGTCACCAAAATCACCCTTGGCTCTGAAATTGCCATTCCACGGAAAATCCATGAAGTTGTTGAATCTGTTCCATTAAGAGTTCCTGTTGAGGGATACCAGCGTAAGGTTCATGAAGTTGTTGAACCCGTGCCAGCAAGTGTTTCGGCTGAGGGATACCAGCACAAAGTTACAAGCGGAGAGACGCTCTCTTCAATTGCAAGGAAATATGGGGTTTCGTTGAGGGAACTGAGGCGTGCCAATCGTAATGTCCGGTTCCCAAAGGTGGGGGATTATATCACTATCCCTGGAATGGAGGCGCGGAAGAAAGAGGTTGTTGAGGAAGTCCTTCCTGACACACTAAAAGATGTTGTTGATACTATAAACTTTCATTTTGTCAAGCCTGAAGATTATGTACATATCAGAAGCCTGAGCGGTTCTGTTGATGTGGCGGTATTACTGCCATTCTACCTTAATGAAAACGCCCGAAGAACCGATACAGATTCCTCGAAAATCATAAAAGGAAGAAAGGACTACAGAAGTATCACGAGGCCGGAAGACTGGATCTATCCACCGAGCATAGAATTTGTTGAAATGTATGAAGGGATCCTCCTGGCTGCCGACACCCTGCGATCAATAGGTCTTGATATTAACATTCATTCCTATGACATAAGAAACGATACGATTGAAATAACCAGGCTGATACGATCCGGTGCACTTTCGGGGATGGATCTTATTATTGGTCCGGTATATCCAAAGAATTTGGTCATACTGGCAGATTATGCAAGGGAACTGGAAATTCCGGTTGTATCGCCGGTGCCGTTGTTCAGCAATTCTCCCCTCGATGGCAATCCGCAGCTTTTCATGGCAGGATCATCACTGGAAGTAGTCCAGAGAGCAATTGCCAGTAAGGTCACCGATTATTCCAGCCAGAATATTGTTTTGATCCATTCATCATATCCGGAGGGACAGAATGATATTGACTGGTTTAAAAGACTTATTTCGGAGGAGCTTGATAAAAAACAACCATTTGAAATTCAAAGGATTTTAAGTATGCCCTATTACAGCAGGTCTGAATACGGAGCAGACTCGATTCCGCGTTTGTCAAGAGCTTTGTCGGCAGAAACCGGGAACATTGTCATTATTGCCTCAGAAAGTGCTCCGGTAATGAGTGAGTCTGTTATGGAAGTCAGGAATCTGTCGCGTAAATACGACATAAAAGTATTTGGATATCCCGAAATGAGAGAGCTAAGCAATATTGACCCAAAGTTCCTTTTTGACCTTGGTATTATGGTTTATTCGCCATACTGGATCGACTATTCAAGTGAAGATGTGAAAAAGTTCATTTCAGAGTTCAGAAAAAAGTTTTACACGGAGCCTTCACAGGAAAGTTATGCCTGGCAGGGTTATGATATTGCCTACTATTTCCTGAGCGGTATTGCCCTGCATGGCAGGAATTTTATCATGTATCCACAGATACATAATCCCGACCTGCTCCATACCGATTTCGATTTCAGGAGAAAAGGGATCACTGACGGATTTGAGAACCAGAAGCTATTCCTTATCAGGTACACCAATGAATATGAAATGGAATTAGTTCAGGATGACAATCCGGAACCTTCGGGACCACAAGATGACTAACGGTTTTCACATTTAATTGCCGGATTAATTTGTTAATGAAAATTAACAAATTGGAATATTTGCATACTTCTAATTGTCTAATCATTGTATGATCAGAGGATCCTTCAAAGACAGGGATGATAATGATCTTGTTGAAGCGTCTGTTAAAGGCGATAAGTTGGCATTTGGTGAGATTGTAAACCGGTATCAGAATATGGTTGCGCGAACTGTAAAAGGAATGCTTGGGGATTCAGTCATTTCAGAAGATATAGGGCAGGAGGTGTTCATAAAGCTCTATCACTCTCTACCCGGATTCAGGGGTGAGTCAAAGCTTTCTACCTATATTCAGAAGATGGCCATTAATTTCAGCATTAATGAGATACGCAGGAGAAAAAGATTTCTGTCAATGTTTAGCCTTAAGGAGAATGCAGAAATGCATGAAATGAATTTTGCTGGCGGTGATGAAGAACAAAAATCTGAGGCAAAAGAAATTGTTGACAAAGCACTTATGAGGCTCGATCCAAAATTCAGGATAATAGTTGTGATGAGATTGCTCCAGGGATATTCAACCAGGGAGACCGCTGAAATCCTTGATTTACCCATAGGAACAGTTCTTTCCCGGCTATCAAGAGCACAGGAACAGCTGAAAATTATTCTGAAGGAATTATAATTTTATGGAAACCGATGAATTAAAAGATCTGATAATCAGATCACTGGAAAACGATCTGCCGCCGGGCACTCTTCAGTGTAAACTGGAGGAGGCAGGTGTCTCCTACAGATTTAAGGATGATTTTGAAGGGCTGATAATGAAAAGGCTGGTTGCCGGAAAGTCTGTTGCATCTCCTGACTCTGAATTTTTAAATAACATGCGCCTCGCCTTTTACCGGGTTGCACTGACAGGCATTGCTGCCATAATACTTCTGCTGATATCCATGCTTCTGGGGCAGGGCACCCTGTCCCTCGATTCGGTCCTCGGGCTTGGAAATCTCCATGATGA
>CAZTDW010000115.1:0-12680 GCA_964611835.1 uncultured Rikenellaceae bacterium
CAAAGATCCGTAGAGAAAGCATGAAGAAACACAGAGTTATAAGAATCATGCTCAATTAATTGAAATTAAATTAAACCTGGATGTTTTTATTCCATAAAAATGATGTATTTTTTATTCTGATAAAATTGCTGTTTAATAATTATAAATCTGAATCAACTTGGAATGCCGGCCTGATTGCGGCGCGTGCTGCATTGCGCTATCAATTTCTTCACCCATACCCGGGATGCCCGGTGGCAAGCATGTCGGAGTAAGATGCATTCATCTTTCTGACGATAACCGGTGTTTGTTATATGACTCGCCTGAACGACCGAAAGTCTGCAGTGATTTTAAAGCTGAGCCTGAATTTTGCGGAAGCAGCAGGGAAGAGGCTCTGAGGATATTGTTTTCTCTGTCGGAAATGTAAAGCAGGTCTGGAGGTCTGTCGCTGCGCTCCGTCTGGAGGTCTGTCGATTCGCTCCGTCTGGGGGGCTGTCGCTTCGCTCCGTCGTGGAGTCATTAGACAATACCAGACTTTACAGACTTTATAGACTTTATAGACTTATTTCCCGGATTCATACACGACCTGTCCACCAACTATCGTATAGTCAACTTTTGTAGTCATAATCTCATTTTCGGGGATTGTCAGCAGGTCTTTATCGGTGATTACAATGTCGGCCAGGTAGCCGGGTTTTATCATTCCTTTCCTGTCGTCCATGAATTGGGCATAAGCCGATGCCAGCGTATAATACTTTATTGCTTCTTCCATTGTGAGCTTCTGTTCCGGGAACCAGCCGTCGCCCTCTTCCCCGTTCCTGTCTTTCCTGGAAACGGCTGCATAAAGCCCTTCCATCGGATTGAGAGGCTCGACCTGGTAATCGGTGCCGAAAGCAAGCTTTGCACCTGTATCCAGAAGGCTCCTCCATGCATAAGTGCCCCTGCACCTTTCATATCCGACCCTTTTCTCGTAAAAGAGCTTGTCGGATATGCAATGGGTTGGCTGCATCGATGCTATTACCCCAAGCTTTGCAAACCTGGGAATATCGGATAAACTGACTGTCTGGGTATGCTCGTCGCGATGTCGGCTGTCACGCTTCCCGTTCACCTCAATCGCTTTTTCGTAAGCATTGAGGATCCAGTTATTGGCCTTGTCACCTATCGCATGGATCCCTACCTGGAACCCCATCCTGTCAGCCGTGACAACCATTTTTTCAAGTTCCTCGTATGGCCACATTGCCAGACCCGAGTTGGAGGGATCGTCAGTGTACGGTTCGATCATCAGGGCAGTGGAGGAGCCTATTGAACCGTCGGCAAATGCTTTCAGGTACCCGAAACGTATCCAGTTGCCGCTCTTCGGATATTTTTTTTCCTTTTCCCTGTAGGCGTTCAGGGTTGCAACATCTCCGGTAAGCGGGGCCCCGATATCGATCCTGCAGGTTAGCAGTCCTTCCTTCATCAGTTTCTCATAG
The DNA here is from genome assembly GCA_964611835.1 of uncultured Rikenellaceae bacterium. Lineage (GTDB taxonomy): Bacteria > Bacteroidota > Bacteroidia > Bacteroidales > VadinHA17 > LD21. Next base: position 1,446 of record CAZTDW010000115.1, read on the forward strand.
GCCTCAAAATCGGCTTCACCGGCATTCTGGATACTTGTAACTCCATACTCCCGTGCCTCCTTCATGGCAAGCAGGTAGCCCTGCCATGTCCTTTCCTTTTCTTCTTCCGCGGTCAATGATATGGCAGTGTTTCCGGTCTTTATCAGGTCCATGGCAGCATCCTTGAGGATCCCTGTCGCTTCTCCTGTAGCCGGATCGCGTTGAATTTCTCCCCCGAACGGATCTTCTGTTTCCTTCGTGATCCCCGACATTCTGAGGACATAGCTGTTTACAAGTATGGAATGCCCGTCGGCCCGTGATAGAAGGACCGGATTGTCGGGAGATACCTTGTCAATCAGTTCTTTTGAGGGCCATTTCTTATCGATGAACAATTCATGGACCCAATGACCGCCCCTTATTATCTGCCCGGGCTTTGATTTTGCCACCTGGGCAGCTACTCTTTCCGTGATCACCGACGGATCTGTAACATACCTTAGTTCTATATAGTCAGGATCAAGCGGACCGAAATGAACATGTGCGTCATTGAACCCGGGAATAACAAGCCTTCCCCCGGCATCTATCACTTCGGTGTGCCCTTTTCTGATCATTGCGGTAATCTCCCTGTTGCCGCCTACTGCAATGATTGTGTCGCCTCTGACAGCTATGGCTTCCGCAGAAGGCTTCTTATCATCGATGGTAAGCACTTTGCCATTGATAATGACAAGGTCAGCATTTTGAGTTTCAGAACATGATCCCGCAAGCAACATGGCAATCAAAATATTTGGTAAAATAATCCTCATGATGTTTTTCTTTTTGCAGGCGAAATATAAGAATTATTGGATTAAATAGGTACCGGGAATATTATATGGCAATCTTAAAACATTTTAACTTTTTTCAGGCAATTTTATTTCAACATTATGATGCTTCAAAATATAAATCAGATAAATTCGCGGATAAAACAAAATGAAGCTGGCAATAATAGGATATGGCAGGATGGGGCATGAAATTGAAGATGTTGCCATCGGACGCGGTCATGAGATAGGGCTGATTATAGACAAGGACAATACCGGGGACCTTGACGGACAGAATCTTAAAGGCATAGATGCCGCAATCGAATTTACTTTCCCCGACACTGCGCTGGAAAACATTTTAAAATGCCTTGGAAACGGAATTCCCGTTGTCTCGGGCACCACGGGCTGGCTTGGTGATTATGATGAAGCGGCTGAGGCTTGCCTATTGAACGGAACGTCATTTATTCACTCATCAAACTTCAGTCTGGGTGTCAACATCCTTTTCCGGCTTAATTCTGAGTTAGCCAGGATATTATCCGCATATCCAGGGTATTTTCCATCAATTGAAGAGATTCATCATGTAAAGAAGCTCGATGCCCCGAGCGGTACGGCAATATCACTTGCAGAAGGCATTTTAAAACAGAATCCTAATTTTAAAGCCTGGAGCAAAGGCGATGCAGCTGCTGATGATGCTGTTCCCATCAGTTCGGTGCGGGAGGGTATGGTGCCTGGTATCCATACCATAACGTGGAGTTCGGAGATTGACAATATCAGCCTGAAGCATGAGAGCAAGAGCAGGAAGGGGCTGGCTCTGGGTGCAGTTGTGGCTGCAGAATACATATCTTCCAGAAAAGGAGTATTCACCATGAGTGATGTACTTGGATTTTGATTATTATTCTTAATTTTGTCGCTTTCCTATAAGTTTTATTATGAATGAGATATTGAAAAAGAAGTACATCCGGTTTGCAATAGCAGCCATTATCTATATCCTTGTTGTTGTCTGGATAGGCAATTACCTCCTGTTACTGGGTCTGGGGATCATATTTGACATCTACATTACCGAGAAGGTGAACTGGGCCTTCTGGAAGAAGAGGAACGGGAGGAACAGCGCGTTCATTGAATGGCTTGATGCCCTCATTTTTGCGGTTATTGCAGTTTCGCTTATCAATATTTTCCTGTTTCAGAATTACAGGATCCCCACAGGTTCGATGGAAAAATCGCTTCTCATCGGTGATCACCTTTTTGTCAGCAAGCTGGCATATGGACCAAGGATGCCAAACACTCCGATTGCATTTCCCTTCACCCAGCACACGATGCCAATTACAAAGGGAAAATCCTGGTCCGACCTGGTTCACTGGCCTTACAAAAGGCTGGCAGGCTTTGGAAAGGTAAAGAACAATGATGCGATAGTCTTTAATTTCCCCGCCGGCGACACTGTTGTAGTCGAGGAGCAGGTTACCAGCTATTACGAGATAGTAAGGCGGACTGCAAGGGAGCTGATGGCAAGGGACAGCTACTCGGGCCAGCCGGCAAAGTCGATGGATTTTTATATCCGCCAGGCGAGGAAGGAGATAAGGGAAAGGAACGAAATAATTTACCGTCCGGTCGACAGGAGGGACAATTATGTAAAAAGGTGCATCGGCATACCCGGCGATACGCTTCTCATCAGGGAAGGACAGGTGTTCGTTAACCACAAGCCGGTTCCTGAAAATGAAACACAGCAGGCTATTTATGTTGTGACAACCAACGGAACAACAATTAATCCGAAGGCGTTTGAAAGGATGGATGTTTACAGATCGGATCAGAATATGATTTCCGGCTCCGCATATCTGCTGCCGCTTACAAGAAAGAATGCCGAAGCAATTTCCAAGTTTGTCAATGTGACAAATGTCACACCGGTTATTTCGAGAAAGGGAGAGCCAGCACCGCACATTTTCCCTTACAGCAGCACCTACGGATGGAATGAGGACAATTTCGGTCCGTTATGGGTGCCAAAAAAAGGAGCTGCTGTGAAGCTTGATACCTCGAACCTTTGTCTTTATGAAAGGATCATCGATGTTTACGAAGGCAATGACCTGAAGGTTGACGGGGCCACCATATTAATAAATGGCAAGCCGGCCGATTCGTATACATTCAGTATGAATTACTATTTCATGATGGGCGACAACAGGCCGAATTCTGCCGACTCGCGGTACTGGGGCTTTGTGCCTGAGGATCACGTCGTGGGGAAACCGAAATTTATCTGGCTGTCGATCGACAAGGAAGCTACCGGCATCAGGAAATTCAGGCTGAAAAGAATGTTCATGGGGATCAAATAAATGGATTTAACGTCGTAGAAACGCCATGCATGGCGTTTCTACGACCATGCATGGCGTTTCTACGTTGCATGGGTAATAAAAAAAACCTGCATTAATGCAGGTTTTTTTTATTGATGTCCGGTGTTATTTTACCTTTTCGACTACAGCTTTGAAAGCCTCAGGGTGGTTCATTGCAAGGTCGGCTAGTGTTTTTCTGTTGAGGGCAATACCCTTTTTTTCCAGCTTTCCGATGAACTCGGAATAGCTCATATCGTATTGTCTTACACCTGCATTGATCCTCTGGATCCAGAGTGACCTGAATTCACCCTTCTTTTTTCTCCTGTCGCGGTAAGCATAGCCCAGTCCCTTATCGAGGGTGTTTTTGGCTACTGTGATTACATTTTTTCTTGAAAGGAAGTTTCCTTTTGTCTGCTTGAGGACTTTTTTACGTCTGGCCCTCGATGCTACTGAATTTACTGATCTTGGCATAACTCATTTTTTTGAATGACAGCGGTACACCTCCTGCGTACACTTATCTGCTGTGCAATCTGTTAATACTATTTTTATGAATTTCAAACACAACTGCTATTATTTGCTGGCAAGAAGAAGTTTTACGTTCTTGGTGTCTGCCTTGTCTACCTGACCGAAGTATGTAAGATTTCTCTTGCGTTTGGTCGACTTTTTGGTCAGGATATGACTTTTAAATGCATGTTTGCGTTTTATTTTCCCCGTTCCGGTAAGAGAGAATCTCTTTTTTGCACCGGAGTTTGTCTTCATCTTTGGCATGTTATCTTAAAAACTAAATTAAAAATCATTTTTTCTTTTTCGGGGAGAAAGATATTATCATTCTTTTCCCTTCAAGTCTTGGAAGCTGTTCAACCTTGCCGTATTCTTCAAGATCATTGGCGAATCTCAGAAGGAGCACCTCGCCCTGTTCCTTGAATAATATCGATCTTCCCTTAAAGAACACGTAAGCCCTTACCTTTGCACCTTCTTCAAGGAACTTCATCGCATGTTTCAGCTTGAAGTTATAGTCATGATCATCGGTGTTTGGACCAAATCGTATCTCTTTAACAACAATTTTTGCAGCCTTAGCCTTTATCTCCTTTTGTTTCTTTTTCTGCTGGTAGAGGAATTTCTGGTAATCTACCACCTTGCAGACGGGAGGATCAGCATTGGGGGATATCTCTACGAGATCGAGTTCCATCGTATCTGCCAGTTTCAGGGCATCCTGGATACTCATGACTGCTGTTTCTATTTCATCACCGACAACTCTGACCACCCTGGCAGTGATCCTGTTGTTAATCTTGTGAGCCTGCTGTACAACCCTGGCAGGACTTCGCCTAATTGGTCCGGTAATAGCTATTTCCTCCTATCTTTAGTTAATACTTGAATTTCTGAAAACCATATATTAAATGGTAGTTTCTTTTACAATCTCACTGCGAATAAATTCAGCAAATTCTTCCAGTTTCATGCTTCCCTTATCGCCTTCTCCCTGTTTCCGGACGGCAACCGTGCCGTTCTCAACTTCCTTTTCACCTATGATAAGCAGGTAGGGAATTCTCTTTAATTCATTATCCCTGATCTTCTTACCTATCTTTTCACTCCTCTCGTCAATAAGAGTGCAAATATCGGAATTATTTAGAAAATCCAAAACTTTTCTGGCATAATCATTAAATTTCTCACTTATTGGCAGTACCACAGCCTTTTCGGGTGCCAGCCAGAGCGGGAATTTCCCTGCTGTATTTTCAATAAGGACCGCAATAAATCTTTCCATCGACCCGAAGATAGCCCTGTGGATCATTACCGGCCTGTGCTTCTGGTTATCGCTGCCATTGTATGTAAGGTCGAATCTTTCGGGGAGGTTGTAGTCGACCTGGATGGTTCCCAGCTGCCATTTTCTCCCGATGGCATCCTTCACCATGAAGTCGAGCTTGGGTCCGTAAAAGGCAGCTTCACCCGTGACAACAGTAGTTTCAAGCTGCTTTTCACCTGCTGCTTCAATAATGGCATTCTCGGCTTTTTCCCAATTCTCATCCGATCCGATGTATTTCTCCCTGTTTTCCGGATCGCGAAGGGATATCTGTGCGGTATAATCATTAAGGCCTACTGCTTTGAAGATGTACTGAACAAGATCAATAATGCTCTTGAATTCCTCCTTTAGCTGATCAGGGCGGCAATAATGATGAGCATCATCCTGAGTGAAGCTTCTTACCCTTGTAAGCCCGTGAAGTTCACCGCTCTGCTCATACCTGTAGACAGTACCGAATTCTGCCATCCTCAGAGGGAGGTCCTTGTAGGAATGCGGTGTTGCATTATAGATCTCGCAATGATGAGGGCAATTCATAGGCTTTAGCATGAATTGCTCCCCTTCCTGCGGTGTCAGCATCGGCTGGAATGAGTCCTTGCCGTATTTTTCATAATGCCCGGAGGTCTTATAAAGATTGACATTCCCGATATGCGGTGTGGCAACGATCTGGTAACCTCTTTTTTTCAGCACTCCGGTCATAAAATTGATAAGGTTCTGCCTCAGTTCGGCACCTTTCGGCATCCACAGCGGAAGGCCCATTCCCACCTGCGGGCTGAATGTAAAGAGTTCGAGTTCCCTGCCGATCCTGCGATGATCTCTTTTCCTGGCTTCTTCGAGGAATACCAGGTAATCATCAAGCATTTTCTGTTTGGGATAAGTTATGCCATAGATCCTTGTAAGCATTTTATTCTTTTCATTCCCTCTCCAGTATGCACCTGCCACGTTAAGAAGCTTGATTGCTTTAATCGGTTCGGTCGACGGCAGATGAGGGCCGCGGCACAGATCGGTAAAGTTGCCCTGGGTGTAAAGGGTTATTGAGCCATCTTCGAGCTCACTGATAAGTTCTGTCTTGTATTCATCTCCCTTTGCAGTGAAAATATCCAGGGCTTCCTTCTTGCTTACTTCTTTTCTGATGTACCTGTGGTTTCCTGCTGCAAGCTCCTTCATCCTTTTTTCTATTTCCGGCAGATCGGCGTCAGTGATCACCTTACCGTCACCAGGGTCGACGTCATAATAAAATCCGTTCTCAATGGCGGGTCCGATACCGAATTTGATGCCAGGATAGATCGATTCAAGGGCTTCCGCCATCAGATGGGCAGAGGAGTGCCAGAATGCATGCCTGGCAGGTTCATCATCCCATTTGTGAAGCAAAAGGATTGCATCCGCGTTTATCGGACGGGTAAGATCCCAGACTTCATTATTCACAGTTGCCGCAAATACTTCTCTGGCAAGTTTGGGACTTATCTGTTCTGCAATCTCAATACTGCTGATGCCACTGTTGTATTCTTTTACTGAGCCATCAGGAAAGGTTATTTTTATCATCTTGAAGTTGTCATTTTTATTGGAGTGCAAATTTAAGGATATTTTTTTAATTGCCGGGCAGTTAAGGCAATTCTGAATATGCCTTGCAGCCTTTTTAAAAAAATTCCTTCTTTGACCTGCATGGCACATATTTTGATTTCATATAAAATAAAAAGGAATTCTAAAACTCTTTGAAAAATGAAAAGGTTAATATACTTTTTGGTCATACTTCCGGTGGTGCTGGTTTCATGCGAGATGAACCCGCAGGCATATTTCAGCGCCGATCCCGGTGATCCGGTGGTCGGGGAGGAAGTATGGTTTACTAACGGATCGGACAATGCAACGCGATTTGAATGGGATTTTGGCGACGGATATATATCCGATGAAGTGAGTCCGGTTCATGTTTATTATGCCTCGGGAACATATCAGGTCTCCCTTAAGGCATGGTCGTCAAACGGTCTTTCAGATGAGGCATTTATGACACTCGATGTATTGATCCCGACACTTCTTGAAATAGAAGTTCTTGAATATTATGAGAAATATCCTGTTGCAGATGCCAGCGTCATATTATATTCCACTCTTACCGACTGGGACAATGAAAGAAACATGGTTTACGAAGGTTTTTCAGATTCAGAAGGAAAGGTTGTATTTTCCGGACTTGACGACATTGTTTACTATGTTGATGTTTGGGAGCAGGATCATGATAATTATTCACTCAGGGATGAGGATGTGGGATTTATACGGACTCCGGAAATAATACCCCACCGGATTAACAGGTTTGTTGCCTATGTGGATTATGTTGATCATGGAAAAGGTGAGGAAAGACGCGGGGAAAAGATGGTCATCAGGAAGCTTGAAAGGAAACCTTCTGAAAGTCAGCAGCCTGGTCCTTATCCTGATTCAACAGACTGGAAGGCTCTGTATGATAAGAGTTATCCCAGATAGGCGATTGAACGCAGTGTTTATCAGGGTTCTGGTTGTAAATGAATTCAGAACCAACTTTGGATAAGGCTCTTCCTGTCGTGCTGGAATTCACTTAACCTGTAGAATATTCCCGGTTTTTCCGATTCGATCCTGTATTCCCAATAGGAGGAAATGGCTCCGGGCGATACCATTGTCCTTCGTATATAAAGAGGATCGCCTTTTTCAAAATCGCATCTGTCGGAATATGCTGATATTTTACCATAGGTGCTGTCCATTGTAGTCTTGATCCATATAAGATAGGGCTCACCAAGCTTTTCAGGGACATGTTGGCGGAATTCAATGAAGTTTCCGACATACTTCCTGGTAAGAACAAGAGAATCCTCCTGTACCGATTGCTTTGTAGTGGCACAGGAAGCAAGTATCATCATCACGAAAAGAAATAATTTTCTCATTACAGCAATACTGATTCCCGGTTGTACTATAAGAACGTAAAAGGATAAAGCTTTATTTGATGACGATAAATGATTATTGATCATAAATGATTCAGAAGCATCAGGTAAATAATTCCATGGCATTTAAGATTAAGAATCATTGCCTGCCGGGAAATTCAGTCTTCCCGGTATATTTTGTATAGCCATCCCTTGTTCTGACCGACATCTGGGGAAGGCGGTCACCCTTCATCGTTGCACATCCTATCTCCCCTGATCTGCTGACAGCAACAAATTTCTCTCCGGGATAAAATGCGGGATTTACCTTTTTATATTTATCGGCGATCATGTTCAGGGCATCTTCGCATGCCTGCTGGGGTGTCCTGCCTTCCTTCATTCTCATAACCATATAGTAAGATGCGCATGACTTGATAACATCTTCCCCCCGTCCGGTTGCACCGGCTGCACCCACTTCATTATCGACATATAAGCCTGCGCCGATTATGGGAGAATCACCAACCCTGCCATTCAGTTTGAAGCTCAGCCCGCTGGTTGTTGTGCATCCGGCAATATCGCCGTTAACATCAATTGCAATAACATTGGTAGTCCCATAGTGATGCTCAATGTCAGGGAAATCCTGCCAGTAAGCTTCTGAGGCCTGCAGTGTCTGCAGGTGTTCCGGTGCTCCCCAGTCGTCATCCTGACTAAGCTCCTCCTTCCACCGCAGCCATATTTTCCGTGCTTTTTCAGTCAGAAGGTTTTCTTCCGTGAATCCCCATGCTTTTGCAAATTCAAGCGCTCCTGCGCCAACAAGCAGAACATGGTCGGTGCGTTGCATGACCAGCTTTGCAACCGATGAGGGATTCCTGATATTTTCAAGGCAGGCGACGGCTCCGGCCGAGTAGGTTTTTCCGTCCATGAAGGAGGCATCAAGCTGAACAACTCCTCTCTCATTCGGCAATCCGCCATACCCCACACTGGTATCTTCAGGGTCGAGTTCTATGATGTTGGCCGCTTTTTCAACCGCATCGACGGCGCTGCCACCCTCCTTCAGGATCTCCCATCCTTCATCCATTGCTTTTCGTCCGGTTTCGTTCGCATGACTTGTAATTATGATGGGAGTAATGCTTTTAAAGCCGGATAAAGGGATTGCCGATGCTAAAGACGGCAGCATCATGGTTCCGGCCCCTGCTCCGAGGGTTCTGAAAAAAAAGTGGCGGCGTGAGATGCTTTTCATAATGAAATAATTTTGATTTTAATGGTATGATGGAACCATATATATATGAGAATTTATCATTACCTGTTTGTGCTTGAAATCAGTTATGAGGGTCTCATTATTTTCAGCCTGATAATTTTTATAGTCAAATATACTCAGAGCTCCCGGATTATAAATCCCTGATGCATTAAAATAAATTCTGAGCATAATCCAGGGGTAGTGAATATACTCATTAATGAGTATTAAAATCATTATTGCTGATTACTGAATCTACCTCGGCAAATTCGGATTTTTGTCATGTTGGCTGAAAATATCAGACAACTCACGGATACATCCGAATCCGTACTTTACTGCCGGTACGGTTTGTAAGACAAAAACCTTGTTTTACAGGAGATTCAGAAGCTCCAAGATTTCCCCGTTTATTCCCCAAGATAAAAATCGCTGCCGGCAGTTATTTTTATCATGTCTTCATGTCTCCTGACCCTTGACAGGGATTTCAATCACAGCCCTGGTTCCCCTTGCAATACCTTCCGGATCATTTATGTTTTCAAGGACATAGGTTATATTTACTTTTTCAAGCTTTCTGTAAAGTTCGATTAATTCGTTCAGTATGATCAGGCCTTTTCCTGTACCCGTTTCATCTTTCAATTCATTATGTATCCCGGGTCCGTTATCCTCGATTTTTATTATACATCTGCCTGCCTGGGAATAAATATCCAATTCTATAAAACCACCTCCAGGAGTATTGTTGATCCCATATTTGACTGCATTTTCAGCAAATGTGTGTATCAGCATTCTTGGGATCCTGGTCCGGGGATCTATATCTTCTCCCACATTGACTGAAAATCCGAAGGAGTTTTCTCTTCTGAACCTTTCCAGCTCAAGGTAATTTCTTACGAACTCAATTTCTTCGGAAATAGGTACAATTATTTTATCGGAGCTGATAACGGTTTGCCGTATAAGCTTTGCATACTTGCCGAAGATATAATCGGCTTTTTCCCTGTCTGATTCCGTAGCATACATGCTTCCTATTGCGTTGAGGATATTAAGGGTAAAGTGAGGGTCGATCTGATTCCTGATTGACCTCATCTGGAGTTCAGCTATTTTTCTTTCTGTTTGCATCTTCAGGATTGTCCTGTACCTCTGTATATGCGAAACAAGGGATATAAAGCCAAACGCAAGCAGGTATAGCAGTAAGTAGAAAGGAAATTTCAGAACATAAAACATGTTTTTCTCATATCTCAAATAGACTCCGAATTTTTCAAATTGAAAGTATAAAACGGGTTTGCTTCCTTTTACCTGTTGGACCGTTGTCACAAAATCACCGTCAAATGTATTTTCAAGTTTGCATGAAACAGCATTTCTGAGATTTGATCGTGCGATGATCAAAGTCCTTCTGTCCGCTCCTTTGAGCGTATATTCCAGATTGCCGTCAAGATCAGAATCAAACCTGGTGATGGGTGAAGTTGACTCAATTTCAGGAAGGATAGTTGTTCCTATGACATTAAACAAAGTGTCTAGTTCTTCCACTTCCGTTTCACTGTTTTTAAAAAAATAGAATGTTTTGTAACCGGATTCTTCATTGGGAAACAGAACGCTGAAGGAATGTTGCAGTTCCCTTGTGGGTTTATGATGAAGAATGGTACCATTTTGATTTAAAAGAAAAAATCCCGGACTGAAATTATCTGATCCCAAATAATCATATAATGCCGCTATCCCTTTATTCCTGGCAAGACTGACAGGCGCGACCCTCAGATTTGAAGGGTAATCACCGATTTTGACTGGGGGAAAGAGGAACTTCATGTTTTCATCCAGCACCATTATCCATAATCGTTGGTCGGAATAGGTAAAATCATGGCTTAAGTTTCCAGTGGCAGCCACATCCAACAGAAATTCAGTCGAACTATCGCCTGCAAGGTTATATGGTTTGCATCCCCTTATCACTGCTCCGCTCTCCGGCGATTTAATAAGAGAATCATTATCAACCAGATAGCGGTATACGTTCCTTGGCTGCAGGCTGTAGCCTGTACTAATCAGGAAAATGAAGTCAAGGTTGCTTCCATTTAGTCCGTCAAAGAGTCCGATTGGTACAATATATGGCCGGTCATTACTGTATGTCACTTTTCTGCGAAAATCAATGAACCTTGCATTCAGGATCAATTTACCGTGGCCCAGCGGATCAAGAATGCTCAGAAATACAGAATCACTGCTCATGGTGAAAATAAAGCATTCCTGAAACCCGTCTCCGTTGAAATCGCCAGTATAAAGA
>CAZTDW010000116.1:0-11251 GCA_964611835.1 uncultured Rikenellaceae bacterium
GTAATTTCATGGATGAGATTGAACAGCTTGCCGGTGAAAAGCCCGACTTCGTGTTTAATCTTGTTGAATCAATCAGTAACAAAGGGGAGTTGTGCTATTTTATTCCAGCCCTTCTGAACATGTGTTCCATTCCCTATACCGGAAATCCCTTGGAGGCCATGTTTATCACAACGAGCAAGGCTCTTTCCTATAAGATTATGTTGCAGGAGAACATTAGTACTCCACGGACCTGTTTCCCTTCACAACATGGAATGCTTGAGCCGGGTAAAAAATATATCATCAAGCCTTTATGGGAAGATGGATCCCAGGGGATAACACATGACTCCGTATTTACATATTCGGCAGGATATGAGAAAAATTTCGAACACAAAAATGATTCTCACTGGATCATTCAGGAATATATTGATGGAAGGGAATTCAATATAAGTGTTCTGTGGAGTGAGAATGGACCTGAGGTTATGCCGCCCGCCGAGATGATATTTCATAATTTTGGCGAGGGTATCCCGAAAATAGTGGACTTCAGGGCCAAATGGATTGAGGATAGCTTTGAATATGAGAATACAATAAGGGAATTTCCCGGTGTAAAACTTGATTCAACTCTCAGAAAAAGTATCGAAGAGACAGCACTGAAGTGCTGGCACGTTTTCGGGCTCAGGGGATATGCCAGGGTTGATCTCAGAGTTGACCGGGACGGCATTCCGTTTGTGATTGAAGTAAACGCAAATCCCTGCATATCGCCCGACAGCGGATTGGTAGCAGCAACCATGGAGGCAGGCCTGCCGATGACTGAGGTGCTCCTGAGAATCATCAGTGACCTTAACAAATAAAAGATCAATATGAGTATGGTATTTACGGGAATAGAAAAGCACGAGATAAAGGCAGTTGAGGATATTCTGAGGTCCACGGGTTTCTTTTATGAATTTGAAATTCAAACTGCACTTGAGATAGCCCATGAGACCATGGCCCATGGTTCCGAAAAGTCGGGATACTTCTGGATGAAAATAATAGATGAGGATGGTCTGGTGGCCTTTGCAAATTATGGAAAGAACGCCTTTTCGACACACTCATGGGATCTGTACTGGATCGCTGTTCACAATAACTCACGCAGCAAGAAACTTGGTTCCGTTCTCCTTGAAGCTGTGGAAAAGGATGTGAAGGAAAAGGGAGGTAAAATCCTGTGGATTGAGACCTCCGGACGGCCGCTGTATGCGCCCACAGAGGGATTCTACCTCAAAAACGGATATAAGCTCCAGGCAACCCTTGAAGAGTTTTATGGACCGGGCGATCCGAAAAGAATATATTCCAAAACGCTTTAGTTGAATAACAATGTAAATACTTGTTATTTCAGATATTTTTTGATGGTATGAAAGGTGTGAACGCAATTATGCTGCTGGTATTATCGAATGCCTTTATGACACTAGCCTGGTATGGACATCTGCAGCTTAAAAATTTACCCAGGTTTGCCAACCTGAGTCTTCTTGCAATAATTCTGCTCAGCTGGTTTATTGCACTTTTTGAATATTCCCTGCAGGTCCCTGCCAACAGAATCGGTTTTCAGGGTAACGGAGGTCCTTTTACACTTGTAGAACTTAAAGTAATCCAGGAGGTTATTTCAATACTGGTTTTTACATCCTTCACGCTCGTAGTGTTCAGAAGTGAACATTTCCGGCTTAATCATCTTATTGCCTTTGTGTTTCTTATCCTGGCCGTTTATTTTGTTTTTAAGAAATAGCTTCAGATAAGATTGGAATTGTAATATTCAGGGTTGCCTGTAACCTCTTCCCCAAGCCAGGCAGGTTTTTCAAAATGCTCTGATTCGCTCTCCAGTTCAATTTCTGCTATTATTAATCCTTCATGTCTTTCATGAAATACATCAACTTCAAAGGTGTGACCACCCCAGGGTATACGGTACCTCGATTTGAAAATCCTTCCGGGAAGGCATATTTCCATCATTTCCACTGCAACCGGAAGCGGAATTTCAATCTCCCATTCACTCCTTACAAGGCTTGCGCTGTCAGCCTGGCTTTTTACCGTGAGAAAGGCTTTTTCCCCGTATATACGCAATCTGACTGTTCGTAAGGGATCAACTGACAGATATCCCTGAGTTATAATGACGGCTTCAGGCAGATTCCCGATCAAACCTGGCTTAACAAGAAACTTCCTTTCGATTTCCTTTCCCATTGTTTTCCTGTAAATTTATTATTTCTGTGTTTAAAACAACACTTTTTAACAAATTATGGTTAGTAAAAATGGTTGAAAATATTAGGAAAAATAAAATTTATTTTATATATTTGATATTGATACTAATATAACAGGTTTAAAAATTTCTTATTTTGACAGTTTGTTCTTAACAAATGTTTTTTAGTTTGATTTGGCTGTCTGCATAAGGTTTTTTTCAAGTTTTAGGTTGTGAAGGGTAGACGCTAGTGAATGGCCGGCAGAAAATGCCGGCCTTTTTTTTATATTAGCTGTTCCAATCCCGTTTGAAATGGATGTAAAAATAGAACCAAGCTGGAAATCGCGACTAAAGGCTGAATTTGAGAAGGAATATTTTCAAAAACTCACTCACTTTGTACGCGATGAGTACACCCGGACTGTTGTCTATCCACCAGGTGCGCTCATTTTCAATGCTTTTGATCTTTGTCCTTTCGACAGGGTAAAAGTCGTAATAATAGGTCAGGATCCTTATCATGGCCCCGGGCAGGCACATGGATTATGCTTTTCGGTTCGCGATGGCGTCCAGTTTCCTCCGAGCCTTATCAACATCTTCAAAGAGATAGAATCTGACCTGGGAATCACACCGCTTCGGTCGGGAAATCTGGAAAGATGGGCTTCACAGGGGGTTTTGCTGCTTAATGCGACCCTGACAGTACGGGCACATACCGCGGCCTCCCATCAGAGAAAGGGATGGGAGGAATTTACAGATTATGTGATTAAAGTATTGAATGAAGAGAAAAGCAATCTTGTTTTTTTTCTGTGGGGAGCGTATGCGCAAAAAAAGGGAGAATCCATTGACAGGCAAAAGCACCTTGTACTTGAATCTGTCCATCCTTCACCTCTTTCCGCATCGAGAGGATTTTTCGGAAACAGGCATTTCAGTAGTTGCAATGAATACCTGAAAATGAACGGGATAACACCAATAAACTGGGTGTGAAATAATTGTCAGTTCTGTAGTTTCTCCAGTGCATCACCCACTACCGATTCCAGTTCCTGATAGTCCTCAAAGCCTGCTGATAATCTTATCATTCCAGGTTCGGGGTATTTTGCACCCCATACTGATTCCACAGGCATCAGTATGGTATTCGGATCCCCCAGTGAAGGTATAAGCTTTATCTTATTGCTGACTGATCTGATGAAGCTGTTGCGCCTGTCTCTTTTTTCATCAGGGCCGGAGCCGTCGAAATCAAAAGTTATCATGCCTCCAAACCCCCTGTTGCCGAAAAGCTTCACAGCTTCACCGTGAGTGGGATGTTCAGGAAGGCCGGGATAGAGCACTTTTCCGACTGTCCCGGCAGCCTTCAGTACCTTGCTCATACGGGATGCATTCTGGCACTGCCGGGTGAACCTCAGCGCAAATGTTTTCATCTGGGTAGTTAGCCTGTAGGCATCATCAGGTGACAGCATATGGCCTGCATACTTCCTGTATTCAATTGCTGACTTCATGAGGAACTTGTCATTTCCGCAGATAATTCCGGCAGTAATGTTACCGTGGCCTGAAAAATATTTCGTTGCGCTATGAATAACAAGGTCAGCACCAAACTCAAGGGGCCTGCATAGAAACGGGGTTGCAAAAGTATTGTCGACAATTACTTTTGCCCCTGCCCTGTGGGATATGGTTATGATCTGTTCAAGGCCGGCAACAATCAGCGTCGGATTGGATATTGTTTCAACATATACGATTTCAGGTGAATGCCTTGCAAGGTTCTCCTCAAGCTGAACCTGATCGTATCTGTCATTTTCAGGATTAAAGGATGATATCTTCAATCCTCTTCTTCTCGCCAGTATCGAGTCGGCAAATGAAAGGGTTCCTCCATAAATTTCACTGAAAAAAAGCCATGGCTTCTTGTTTATCCCATTCTGAAATATGGAAAGAGCAGTATCAATTGCTGACATTCCCGATTGTGTAAGGAGCGCCCATTCACATTTCTCAAAATTCATTATCTCCTCTTCGGCAGCCTCTACAGTAGGATTCCTGTACCTGGAATATATGTACAGATCGGGCAGTCTTTCATTTTCAGTTTCCCTGTCAAATGCAGATTTAGTGGTGTCTGGATCATACAATTCAAAACCTGCATCCCTGTACACGGGTGTCCTGGAGGTGTTTATCTTTTTTTCCATTTTATATTATGCTGAGACAGTCGGAAGGAACCCATCCTTTATTACCGTCAGAAAGCCTTATTTCATACCACTGCCCTACTTCATCCTCAATTGTAACCTTCGATCCTTCATGAAGTATAAAAAGGTCGGTGCCGCTCTCATCAGGAGAGCTTTTGCCATTTACCGACGGGGAAAAAATGACAGCAGACCGGCTTTTGTAAACCAGTGTCCTGTTCCTGACCGTAAAAGACAGTGCAAATACCGAAATTACCATTAATGCGAGGGCTATCCAGAAGCCTGTTACTTTAATCCGGTATGCGGAGGAATAAAGGTAAACCGATAATGATATCAGGAAAAGGATAAAAGTGACAAGGCTGATTATTGCCCATTTATTTGTTGTGAGAAGCAATGACAGAAAATCAAACCACCTTACAAAAAACAATGACGGGATCTCTTCGAACTTATCGACAACCATTGATCTGGCTATCTGAAGGTTGTATTCAATGTTGCTATTCCCCGGCTTAAGAAGTCTGGCCCTCTCGTAAAATAGGATCGCACCGGGGATATTGTCCAGCTTAAAATAAGCGTTCCCGATATTGTAGTTAAGGCTTGCCGATCTGTAACCGGTGTTGTATATGTCCAGCCAGGTGTCGAGGGCTTCCCTGAAATTTGCTGCTTTATAGTATTCAACTCCATTGATGAATTTCTCTGAGGGCGGCTCCTGTGAATAAACAGGATCGATCACTAAAAAGGAAGTGATGATTAAAACCAGGATCTTTATATATTTTTTCATCCGAAGCAATTTGATTTCAAAGGTCGGATAGCCTGCCCCGCTGTTGCGGGGGAACTTGCATGAAAGATCTTCATACTTGTTTTTGGTTGCTAAACATGCTCGTTTCATATCAGCTTGCCGGATTTTCAACATGACTTATGAAATTCGAGGCATCTTCATATAATCTTTCTGCCTCTGAACCTGATGATGCGGGAGCATATCTCGCAAATTCGCATGCATCAAGCACAGAAACCAGCCTTGTGATCTCCTCTTCCCTTATGCCTCTTTCCCTTAATGATTCCACAGCACTGGTTCTTGTCAGATCGGATAATGGTATGTTCAGTTTATCGCTAAGATAACCCCATATTGATTTCAATATCTCATCGTAAAATTTATCGGAAGGCCCATCCTTCAGACAGGCTTTTGCCTCTTTAAGCCTTTTTCCCGCCACTTTTGCGGCTTTTCTGTTTCTCACCTTTGCAATATCCGAATTCCTTCTTATATGTTCCCTTCTCGCAAAGAGGACTGCAAGGAACAGGATAAGAGCAATGGCATAAATACTGTAGAAAGATCGTTTTGAAGACAATATATTTCCAGATTTCCTTAGCAATCCGGGATTCTGATCAATAAACCTGATATCCTTTCCAAGGTATTTGACATCTTCTTTTGAAACCCCTCCTATTACCGTGATTCCGGAACCGGGCTGATCGCTTCTGACTGCGAAAAAGCGAAGCTCAGGAATCGTCAGTTTTTCATATTTTCTTGTGGAAATGTCAAAATATGAATATGATACAGGAGGGATTGAATATTCCCCATGATGACGGGGTATAAGCAGGTATTCAAATGTTTTTCTTCCGGAGGTCCCGTCTGAAGCATTCCTGAGATCATCAGATATCCTGGGATCGTACACTTCAACGTCGGCAGGCAGTTTCAGATCGGGAGCATTTGCCAGTCTAAGGTTACCGCTTCCCGACAGCACAATTTTAAGACTGATGGCATCATTGACTTTTACGGAATCCTTATCAAGTGATGCTGTCAGCGATACTTTACCGACGATTCCAGAAAAGTCGGCAGGTTTTGTTCCGGGCAGTGGTTTTACCTTTATTTTGACCACAGGGCTGAATATTGCCTTTGGAACGGTGGTATAGGTCGAGAAAAAGTCGCCGAAGAAAGGATCTGACTGACCTGACCTCTGCTGTACAAGTGCCGTGATCTGCACAGGATCGATTGTTATTTCACCTGATACCTGAGGATAAAGAAGAAATTGCTGAACTACGCCAGTGCCATAAATTGCACCATTAACGTTTTCCCTTTTAAGCGAGGTAAGTGGCGGAGTGTTAAGGTCAGTCCTCAGAAAGCCTTCAAATCCGGGGTATTTGATTTCGTTGATTCCTGAGATATCAACCTTGGTAAAGATTTTAACGGTTGCAACGATATGTTCCCCGATGAACACTTCCCTTTTATTCACTGAAAGATTCAGGAAGATGTCATCCCCCGTTTCTCTTACCGGCTCACCGGCTTCACTAACTGAGGTTCCCGGAGAGCTTGTTCCCTGTTGGGTACTTCCGGTTCCGATTACTTCAATCCTTGCTGAATCGGCACTATAGGTTCTGTTCTTATGGATAAAAGTTGCAGGGGGCAAAACAAATTTTCCGGGTTTGACAGCCTGCAGATAATATACATAAGAGTAGGTTGTTTCCCTGGTCATCTTGCCGTTTATTATCTGAGTGCTTGAACTGTACGATGTCTGAGGTCCCATTATCTTATAGAACCCATCGAAAGACGGCGGTACAAATTCACCACCCCCGGAATTGATTGTCCATGAGATAGTGAATTGCTCTCCTACCCTTACCACTTCAGGGTAGTCGGCAACGACTGATATGTCCTGGCCCGCAAGGTGCAAAGGCAGGATAATCAATAAGAGTGATATAATCTTGTTAACATTCATTTTCCGATCACCAGTTTTTAAGAGTTTTTACCCTGGCATTTGCTGCTTTTGCAAGTTTAACCTTTTCCTGAACATTCTTTTCATCGTTTGCGATTGAATTCAGCAACCTCTCGGCATCTTCCTTTGAAATTCCCTGCTGCTGCTGTTGCTGTTGTTGCGGCTGGTCTTTGTTTTCGTCCTGTTGGTTCTGATCATCCTTGTTATTCCCTTTATCCTGGTCCTGATCCTTTTGCTGATCCTGGTTTTGTTCCTTGTTATCCTGTTTATTCTGATCCTTGTTTTGCTGTTCCTGCTGTTCTCTGAGCAGATCCTGTGCATATGCAAGGTTGTATTTTGCCTCAGGGTTTCCGGGTTTAAGTCTGAGTGAATTTTTATAGGCTTCGATGCTTTCCTTGATCTTGCCCCCCTTCAGAAGTGAGTTCCCCAGGTTATATAATGCTGATGACTTTTTATCAGGGTCATCATTCATGGCTGAATTGCCTTCAAACTGTTTTACTGCTTCTTCATATTTCTCCTGTTTATACAGGGCATCACCGATGTTGAATACAGCATCGGGAAATGCCTTGTTCTTGTCGAGAGCCCTCCGGTAAGAGATCTCAGATTCGGAGAACTTGTCTTTTTCGTACTCCCTGTTGCCCTGCCTGATGAATTTCTTTTCACCCTGTCCGCTTAATATAACGGGAGACATGGATAAAATACATACAAGCAGCAGGATTATATGGTTGCGGGAGATGTTTTTATTTTTCAGACTGATCATCGTTACCTTATTATATTCTGAATTTAAACAATCTGACGTTTGCCAGTTTACGGTTTTTTCTATTCATAATAAGAAATTCCAATAGCAGGAATAAAGCTGAAATTCCTGCAAATATCTGGAACTGGTCGTTGTATTCGGTGTACATTGTTCCTTCCAGTTCCTCTTTTTTCATTTTCCGGATGTCGCTGAATATCTCATCGAGACCCAGGCTTGAGTTGCTGGCTCTTATATAGTTGCCTCCTGTTCCGAGCGCTATCTTTTTAAGGGTTTCCTCGTCGAGTTTTGTAATTACCGTGTTGCCATCCGGATCTTTCAGGTAATCTTTTCTTCCTCCAGCCTCAATTGGTATTGGCACTCCTGCAGGGGAACCGATACCTACTGTGTGAATAACAATTCCGGCCTTTGCAGCTTCTTCAGATGATGACACGGGATCTTTTTCATGGTTTTCTCCATCTGTTATAATTATCATAGCCCTGCTTTTACCCTCGCCCGGGCTGAACGATCTTATACCCAGCTCAATGGCAGCTCCGATTGCCGTACCCTGTTTTGGAACCATTTCAGGAGTAATGGCGGAAAGGAACATTTTTGCCGATACATAATCTGTCGTCACAGGGATCTGTGTATATGCGTCTCCTGCAAATACGATCAAACCGATCCTGTCGTTGGAAAGATTATCAACCAGCCTTGAGATAGCCTGTTTTGCCCTTATCAGCCTGTTCGGCTGAATATCTTCTGCCAGCATCGAATTACTGACATCAAGTGCTATTATTACCTCTACTCCCTGTTTCTTTACCTCTTCAATTTTCGATCCGTATTGCGGACGGGCAAGCATTGTCACTGCAGAAGATACGGCAAGCAGCAGTATCAGCAACTTGACAAACGGCCGGGTTCCTGACATTTCCGGCATCAGTCGGGACACAAGCGAAGGATCCCCTATTTTTTTTATTGTTCTCTTCCTTCTGAGGTTGTTTAAAAGAAAAAGTATTAACAATACCGGCAGCAGAATTAAAAGGTACAGATACTCTGGATTGGCAAATCTGAACAGTTGCATATCTTTTCCGCTATTAAGTAAGGTTTCTCAATAAGGCATACCGCAGAATCAACTCAAGTACGACAAGGCAAAAGGCTGCTATCGCCGGTAACAGGAATTTCTCTTCCTTCCTGCTGAATTGCCTGACATCGATTATTGATTTTTCGAGCTTGTCAATTTCGCCGTAAACCTGCAAAAGTTTATCGTTATCTGTTGCCCTGAAGTACCTTCCGCCCGTTTCCTTCGCTATCTGGTTGAGTATATCTTCATCAATCTCCACAGGCATATTCTGGTATTGTGTGCCAAAGGGAGTCTGAACCGGATAGGGAGCCATGCCCCGGGTTCCGACACCTATTGTATAAACCCTTATGCCGTATGTTTTTGCGATTTCTGCAGCAGTTGCAGGTGCAATCTCACCCCTGTTATTGATGCCATCTGTAAGCAGGATGATCACCTTGCTTTTGGCTTCGGAGTCTTTTATCCTGTTTATGGCGTTTGCAAGCCCCATTCCTATTGCCGTTCCATCCTCAATCATGCCACTTTGTATTTCGCGCATAAGATTTATCAGAACAGCGTGATCGGTCGTAAGAGGGCACTGAGTGAAGCTTTCGCCGCTGAAAACGACAAGCCCGATGCGGTCATAAGGCCTGCCGGATATGAATTCAGTGGCGACATTTTTTGCTGCTTCAAGCCTGTCGGGCCTGAAATCCCTTGCAAGCATGCTCCCCGAAATATCCATTGTGAGCATTATATCGATTCCCTCGGTCGACATATCCTGAAATTTGTTCGTTGCCTGTGGTCTGGCAAGGACAATTACCAGGAAAATAAAGGCCAGGGTCCTGAGTGCAAAGAGCACATGCCTCAGGTAATTCCGGAAAGTCCTTCCTGCCTTTCTGAAAGGCTGGAGCCCCGGCATGCTTAATGAAGCAGAGGCTTTATGCTGTTTCAGAACATAAAAAGCGATCATAGCCGGTGCCAGAAGCAACAGGTAAAGGAAGGCCGGCTGTGCAAATGTTATTCCGTTCATATCCTGGAATCTTTATTCAGATCATCTCCGGAGGCCGTTTGACCGGTTATCTCCTCTGTTTTTGTGACGGAAACGAATTTCCAAGCATTTTCAAAATGTATATCATTTTCAGATGGCTCAGGTTTGTATTTGGCAAATTTAACCAGGTCGGCGCCGTTGAGTACCGACTTAAGCAGGGCGTACGAGTCATCTTTCCTGAATCCTGTTCTGATGAGGGCATCAAGCGTTTCAGATGTTGTCATCTCGAGCGAAAAGACACTGAATCTATTCTCAAGGTATTTACGGAGAATTTCAGTTAGTTTGGTATAGTATTTCTTTGTCTCGCCCGACTGCCATAGTTTCTCATCCTTCAGCTGCTCAAGTTCACGGAACGCAATGACATGTGCCGGTTCTGTAATAATTACCTCAGGAATATCCTTCTTTTTTCTTCCGAATTTTTTACCGAACCTGAAAGCCAGCCATATTATCGCAGCTGCCAGAATGCCAAGAAGTATCCAGGGCATCACTTCACCCAATGTAAGAGGCGCCTTGTATGGTCCAACGATGTCAAATATCTTTGAAGCGGTATCGGGAGGAGTTATCTTTACCCTGGCAACTTCAAGTATTGAGTAGTCAGAATAATATCTCTTCACTCCGCCTTCATTCCTTAGTTCAACATAAACAGGATTTACCATATAAAATCCTGAATCGAATGATGTGACAAGGTATCGGCCGGTAATTCTGACCAGACTGTCGGTGATCGCGGTGGTATCAACCACCGGTCCTGACAGGATTTCAATGTTTTTTACAAGGGTATCCCTGAACAGCGGGAACGGGATCTGCAGACGTGCAGGCTGTTCAACAACTACTGAGAAGTTAATCTGGTCGCCTATGTAAATCCTTGAAGTATCAAATTTTGCAATGACATTTATTTCCTGGCCGGTTAAGTTAACAAACCGGAAAACAAAAAGCATAAAAACAGGCAGATATAGTCTGGAAATTCTTTTAATCATCTGTTTTCAAACAACTTTATCAATGGTTTTACATAGTCTTCTCCTGTTGAAAGGCTTACAGAATCAACACCATATTTTCTGAATGTGCTATCAACATTAAAGGTGTGGTCATTCCACCACTGTGCATATAGCTTCCTTACCATGGATGAAGATGTATCAATCCATTTCTCATAATCCTTTTCAGAATCCCTGACTTTTATAAAACCTATGTCAGGCAGATCCTTTTCAAAAGGATCATATACCCTTAGAGCCACAACATCATGCTTGTTTGCAGCTATTTTGAGGGCCTCTTCAAAATCGGGGGCAATAAAATCAGATATCATGAAAGCCGTGCATCTCTTTTTTATGGCATTGGTCAGGAACTTGAGGGGTTCCCCGAGATTGGTATTATTGCTTTGAGGTCTGAAA
>CAZTDW010000116.1:11261-12482 GCA_964611835.1 uncultured Rikenellaceae bacterium
TTCCCGTATGATCCTGAGTATATGCTTTCTTCCCTTCTGGGGAGGAATGAATTTTTCCACACTATCCGTAAAGAAGATCACTCCGATTTTGTCATTATTGTAGATGGCTGAAAAAGAAAGCACTGCTGCCACTTCTGTCATAATATCCCTTTTGAAACTGGATTTCGTTCCAAAATTTCCCGATCCGCTTACATCTACAAGGAGCATAACGGTTAGCTCCCTTTCTTCTTCAAAGACTTTGATATAGGGATGGTTGAACCGTGCCGTCACATTCCAGTCGATGTTCCTGATATCATCTCCGTACTGGTATTCCCTGACTTCATTGAAGGCAATGCCACGGCCCTTGAATGCACTGTGATATTCACCGGCGAAGATGTGTCTGGTCAATCCCCGGGTTTTGATCTCTATCCGTCTTACTTTCTTTAACAGTTCAGTTGCTTCCACTTTTCAACGCCTCAATTTGAGATTATCGGATATATCTTCAGATCATTCTGAAAGTTAATAGGAGGATGGTTTACATTAGGGAACCTCTACAACATTGAGTATTTCGGAAATTATCTTATCCTGATTGATGTTCTCAGCTTCTGCTTCATATGTAAGTCCGATCCTGTGGCGCATAACATCCGCGCATATTGTCCTTACGTCTTCGGGGATGACATACCCCCTTCGCTTTATAAAAGCATATGCTTTGGATGCAAGGGCCAGATTTATGGAGGCACGTGGTGATGCACCGTAGGATATCATGTTGTTAAATGCCGGCAGGCCATATTTCCCCGGACTACGGCTTGCAAAAACTATGTTGAGAATGTAGTTTTCAATTTTCTCATCCATATAGACCTCCCTTACGATATCTCGTGCCCTGATAATGTCAGCCGGTTTAAGGACCGTACTGGCCTTTGGGAATTCCCTGGCAAGGTTTTCGCGTATTATAAGCTTTTCTTCTTCGATCGACGGGTAATCAATCAGCACTTTCATCATGAATCTGTCAACCTGTGCTTCGGGAAGCGGATAGGTTCCCTCCTGCTCTATCGGATTCTGCGTTGCCAGTACAAGAAATGGTTCATCCAGCCGGTAGGTCGTTTCGCCGATAGTTATCTGCCGTTCCTGCATCGCTTCAAGAAGAGCGCTCTGGACTTTGGCGGGCGACCTGTTGATCTCATCGGCAAGAATAAAATTGGCAAAGACCGGCCCTTTTTTTACCACAAATTCCTCCTTCTTCTG
>CAZTDW010000117.1:0-12459 GCA_964611835.1 uncultured Rikenellaceae bacterium
GTTTTTAATTTATCCTTTTCCCAGGAAAAGGAGAAGAAGATAGAGCTGAAAGGATACTTTTCGACCATTCAGACTGTAATATTTGATTCGCTTTCAGGGCCTATTGCCAATGAAAACCTGTTCCATAACAGGATCAATTTCAAAGGGTATCTGAATGAACATTTTACTGTAGCCGCAGAATTGCGTAACAGGTTGTTCACGGGAGACATATCGATGCTCGGAACCGCTTATACTGACCTGATCGGGATGGATCCGGGTGTGGTTGATATGTCATGGAACATTATTGATGAGCAGTCAATTTATCTCAACAGCAGGATGGACAGGCTCTGGATCGATTATAATTATAAAAAGTTTCAGGTTACTCTCGGACGTCAGCGCATAAACTGGGGTCAGGCCCTGGTCTGGAATCCCAATGACATTTTTAACGCATATTCCTTTTTTGATTTTGATTACGTTGAAAGGCCCGGAAGCGATGCCATCAGGCTGCAGTATTTTACATCATCCTCTTCGGCGGCAGAACTGGCAGTCAAGGTCGATAGTGAAAAGGACCTTACCATGGCAGGTTTGTACCGGTTTAACAGTTTCGGCTACGATTTTCAGTTCCTGGCAGGGTTCGTCAACAGCGAGGACATTGTTATAGGAGCCGGCTGGTCGGGATCAATTGGAAGCCTCTCTTTCAGGGGCGAAGGTTCATGGTTCCAGCAGTATGAGGAGTTTCCCCGAAGTGAAGGAACAATATTGGTCACAGCCGGGCTTGACAAGGTATTCAAGGATAATTCAATGGCCCAGATCCAGTTGATGTACAGCAATAATCCTCTCGGATTTATTGATTTTTATTCCTTTGTGGGAGGTGAACTTTCTTCAAAAGACCTTGCTTTTTCAGAATTCTCAGCATTCGGGCAGTTCACCTGGGCCGTTACTCCGATGCTTAACCTGTCAGTTTCCTCGATGTGGTTTCCCGATCTTGAAGGATACTATGCCGGCCCTTCACTTGACTATTCCCTTGCAGAAAATGTAGATTTCTCCATAATATGGCAGCACTTCGATGCTGTCATGGCAGGATACAGAAACAGAATCAACCTCGGATTTCTGCGTTTCAAATACAGTTTCTGAAATTTTCATACTTTTGCGCCATTAAAAATCCTTAATTCAGTCTGATGGCCCTTGTCCATGAATTTGAAAAAAGCGGCAACTGGCTTTTTAAAAGAAGAAGCTGGCTTCCCCTGGTTTTAATTGTCGCGGGTATTGTTGTTTTATATCTTACAAACCGCCAGGCAATCCTCTTCGATCCGGTAAAAGAATTGATTTTTTTGGGTATAAGCCTGTTTGGTGAGGCAATACGCATCTATACGGTCGGATATGCTCCCAGGAACACTTCAGGAAGGAATACCTCCGCAGGGCAGATAGCCGATGAACTCAATACCACAGGCATTTATTCGGTGATCAGGCATCCCCTTTACACAGGTAATTTCTTTATGTGGCTTGGCCCGGTCCTTTTTGCAAGAGCGCCGGTTTTCGTAATTCTCTTTCTGCTGATTTACTGGCTCTATTATGAAAGAATAATGTTTGCTGAAGAACAGTTTCTTAGACGGAAATTCGGTGAAGTGTATGACAAATGGTCTGAAAAAGTAAAGGCTGTTATACCCCGCTTCAGGGATCTCAAAAAACCGGCAATGTCATTTTCATTAAGATCCGTCCTTAAAAGAGAGTACAACAGCTTCGTAAACATCTTTCTGATTTTTCTTGCCCTCGACGTTTTCAGGAATTACTTCCTTTCGGAAAGGATATATGTCACCACCATGTGGTTGTACATATCCATTCCTGCAGGACTAGTCTGGCTGGTCCTGTGGTTTATCCATAAAAAAACGTCGCTGCTTGAGAGCGAAGACAGATAAACTCTTCTTTCAGTCCCTGCTGCTTCCTGTGAAAATCATGATATAGTAAAGCAGGGTGGCCAATGATCCCAGCGCTGCCACTACGTAGGTATAGGCAGCCCATTTCAGGGCATCCTGTGCCTTATCATGATTCATCATCGAGGTGATCCCGGTATTGGAAAGCCATGCCAGTGCTCTCTGGCTGGCGTTGACTTCGACAGGAAGTGTTACAAAGCTGAACAGGGTTGTGAGTCCGAACAGAACGATTCCTGCAAGAAGCAGGGCAGGAAAGGTGTTTACCAAAAGTATTCCGGCGAGCAGGATCCATTGTACCCATTTCGATGCAAAGCTTACCGGAGGTACAAGCTTGGATCTGAAGCCCAGCCATGCATATGCTGTAGCATGCTGAACAGCATGGCCTGTTTCATGTGCCGCAACTGCAGCAGAAGCAATACTCCTGCCATTATAAACTTCCTGACTCAGATTGATGGTTTTCTTGTCGGGATTATAATGATCCGACAATTCTCCCTGTACGCATCCAACCTTTACATCATATATTCCATTGTCGCGAAGCATCCTTTCAGCCACTTCACGTCCCGACATACCACTGTCGACAGGTATCTTCGAATATTTCCTGAATTTCGATTTCAGAATTGAACTCACTATCCAGCTGAGGATCATAAAAACCCCGAATATCAACCAGATATTCATGTTTGCATGTTGCATTTCCATGGCGTTATATAGTTTAATAGTTTAACGGTTTAAAAGTTTAAAAGTTTAAAAGTTTAAAAGTTTAAAAGTTTAAAAGTTTGATGGTTTTTATCATTTTAAGTACTGTTATGGTCAATATTACTCCAAAAGTCCTGCCAGAACTTTTTTCCGGTACAGAAATGGCCATTTTGTCAGTTGGGCAAAATTAATCATTTCATTGTTAATTACTAAACAGATATAACATGCCAATTGTTATCTTTGTTCTATGGGAAAAACAGTCGGAAATATTCTGGCAGGGATCCTCTCCCTCCCTGTTCTGTTTTACAGGTATTCTATTTCCCCTTTGCTCCGCCCCTCATGCCGCCATGTACCGACATGCAGCCAGTATGCGCTCGATGCCCTGAAGTTGCATGGTCCCTTCAACGGATTGTTGATGGCTGTAAACAGAATATTGCGTTGCAGACCGGGGGGCACCCATGGATATGATCCGGTTCCGCTGTTCAGATTTAAGAAATTCAGAAACCCAGGATCGAATAAATTTTGCAGCAGGCTCAAATAATTTGGAGATTACTTTTCCAGGCTTACCTGCATTTAGTTCATATTCATATGACTGAATCTCCAATCCGCATTCCGCATTCCGCATTCCGCAATCGCCAATCCGCAATCACAAATCCGCAACCGAGCCGCAAGGCGAGTTCGGCGAAGCCAATCCGAAATCAAAACATAAGCTCCTCCTTCAGATTTTTATATCCTGCACGGCTGACAGGCAGTTTGTCGCCCGTATGCAGAATGGCAATATGATTGTCTTTTCCGTAAGGTTCAATGCTCTTAATCTCTTCAACCTTCACGATATATGACCTGTGGATCCTTACAAAATCCTTTTTTGAAAGGTTGTCCTCATAATATTTCATAGTTTGCTGTTTCAGGGCTTTCCCTGAAGAATGGTAGATCATTACATAGTCATCCTGAGCTTCGACATACCTGATCTGTTCCACAGGTATAAGATTTATTGAATTACCCTTTCTGACCACTATCCTGTTAACCGGAGATTCAGGGTCAGGCCTTTTTGACAAAAGCCGGCTGGCCGGCTCGCTGTTACCTGATCCTGATCTGATCTTGGCGATTGCTTTTTTTACTGCCTCAAGAAAACGGCGTTTCGGGAAGGGCTTGAGAAGATAGTCGACCGCATTCAGCTCAAAGGCCCTTATTGCGAACTGGTCGTAAGCTGTGGTAAATATTATTTCAGGTTTTTCGGTCATTACCTCAACCAGTTCGATCCCGGTAAGCCTCGGCATCTGAATATCGAGAAACACAAGGTCGGGCTTCAACGATGTTATTGTTTTCAGGCCACTGAAGCCGTCGCTGCATTCACCGGTCACCTCTATTTCTTCCAATTCCTTAAGGTAATGCCTGATTATTTCCCTGGCGGGTGCTTCATCATCTATTATCACAGTCCTGATCTTTTCCATGGCATATAAGCATTCCCGCCGGATGCAGCCTTATCAGTGCAATCCGCGGGAAATTAAAAGTTTATACTTTCACAAAAGTATTTATTTCTCAGGATTCTGATCACCTGCCGGCAGAAAAAGTGATACCGAAAAGATGCCATTCTCCTTAACGGTTTTAATTGACGCTTTGTTGCCGTAGAATAGGTCGAGCCTTCTTGTTACGTTCATCAGTCCCGTACCTGTACCTTTTACTGCTGAGGGGACTGTATCATAGTTGTTGCTTATGATGATTTCCAGGAATCCGCCTGTGCATCTGACCCTTGTTTTAATCCTGACACTTTCGGTGCTTTCATAGACCCCGTGTTTCACGGCATTTTCATAAAGAGGCTGAAGCATCATTACAGGCATTTTTATATCGAGGCAGTTTTCGTCAATCTCCTCTTCTGTCGACAGCTTGTCGCCGAAACGGACCTTTTCAATCTCAAGATACAACCTTAGATTTTCAAGTTCACTGCGAAGTGAGACGGGCTGTTCATCCTTTTTTGAAAGGGAGTATCTCATGAATTCCGATAATTTTATCACCATCTCCCTTGCTTTGTCGGGATCGGTTATTGTAAGTGAACTGATGGAGTTAAGGCTGTTGAAAAGGAAATGCGGGTTGATCTGCGATCTCAGCATCTTCAGCTCAGTATCCCTTACAAGGGTTTCAAGGCGGGCTTCCCTGGCGTTTTTTTCTGAAAGATTGTGGAGTGAGACAAAAAGGTAATAAGCCAGGATGATCAACCCGTAAATGAATCCTCCATTCCCCACCCTGTAGGGGAATGTTGCCTTCCAGTATGTTTCAAAATCATTGTTAGCAGGCAGGAACAGAGGGATTGAATACTTAGTCAGAATGATCCACAGGGCAACAGATAATGTTCCGCTGATAAGAAAATTCCCCACGACTGCCATCAATGTTGATTTCCCTGCATTAATAAACTTGAAAGGGTACCAGAGTGAGATCCCGATACCCGAAAAGACAACCATTGAGATAATTCCGTCAGGGATGAATATTGTTGTTACCTTACCATAGGCAAAATAATAAAGAAGCAGCTGGCCTGCTGTAAGCAACAGCCAGACCAGCCACCATATAATCAATCTAACCCTGTCAGAAAGTATGGGATGTCTCATCAGTATTCAGCTAGTAGCTTTTTATTTCTCCTCCGCCGAAAACCACAGCTCCTTTTATCAGAAGATGCTTTTCCTTATCTATGGTCCTTCCAGGTGTCAGCTTGCGTGTATCGCTGAATCCGCCAAGGACAGGTGTCACCTCAATGGTTACAAACCAGTCGTCGGGAACAATGATTTCTGCTCCGCCGAATACGCACGCTATTTCAAGAACCGACGTCCCGGGTGCAAGCCTTGCTTTTGTAAGGTCGAGTTCGATCCCTCCGAAGACAGCCGATATCTTGCCTCCCTGGAAGTTCTGGGAAATGACTTGTCTTTCGCCGCCGCTGAAGACATTGACATAATCCACGTAGTCATCTCCGGAGACTCCTTTTGAGGTGGCCGCTGCCCAGCCCCTTCTTTTTGTCGTAATAAATATTATTCCGACTATTATGAAAACTGCAGGCCAGAACATATTATACATATGGAAGGTCTCCCTGAAGAGTAATGGTATCATAAAAAATCCGCCCACAGCCATTACTATGATGCCTGCTGTTTTTTCAGAAGCGCCTAATGTCATCACCAGGCCTATTACTATGAGCAGCATCTGCCAGCTGAATACTACGTCATCAATAAAATCCGGAAAAAATCCTGTATTTCTGATCACCAGAAACAGACCGGCAACCACCAGCACGACACCTATGATAACCCTGTTGTTTGACAGATGATGCTCATGCGGCCGGCGCTGGGGATTCTTAAAATCGTCATGTGTTTCCATAACATTAAATTTATTGGGATTAAATTAATTACTTTTTGCCTTTCTTTTGAATAGGGATGAAATAATAAAGCCAAGACCAATGAGAATAATTACGGCAGGCCAGTAAATAGTTTTAATTATTTCCGGCATTTCATAATCAATATGGTCCATCAGAAACCATGCTCCTCCTGCTGCCAGAAGCAGACCTCCCGTGAACTGGAGGTTAAGGATGAGCAAAACACCAATAAAGATCATGGCTGTTTCCCAGGTAAAATATTCCTTGACATCACCCAGGTTCAGCAGATCGTTGGTGGCAACAAGCAGGGCAAGCCCCAGCGTGATAAGGAACAGTCCAATGCCGATCTGAGGATGGTGTTCCCTGTGCTCGCGTAATAAACGGTCTTTGTTTTTCATGACATTCCTGTTTTCTGAATCAAATTTAATATTTCATGAAAGGAATCTGTTAGCAAAAATCGGCGAATGGTCCTATAAAACCGGTAAACAATCTGTTATAGCAATTTTTGTTACATTTTTGTTGATAATTTTTTTAATTGACGAAGGATTTATATTTTTGCAAACCAAAATTTAAAGAGATGTCCGGATTATATCTGATACCAATAGGAGGGTTAAAGGAAGGATATCACTCTTTTGATTTTGAGATAGGCAACAGCTTTTTCGGTCAGTTTGAAGAATCGGAAATAAAGGAAGGAGATCTTACTGCAGTAGTTGAGGCTGTAAAGAGCTCTTCGCTGTTCGAAATGGTTGTAAAGATCACGGGCACGGTAAAGATATGCTGCGACCGTTGTCTTGAAATGTTTGATGAGGCCCTGAACTGTGAGAACAGGTTGCTTGTAAAATTCGGGAAAGATGCCGATGATTCGGATCCTGAAATTATTACATTGCCTCATGATGAACATGAGCTTGACATGAGTCAGTATTTTTATGAATATATTCATCTTGCCCTTCCCATCCAGAGGATTCATCCTGATGATGCAAATGGAAACAGCAGGTGTGATCCGGAAATGCTCAGCAGATTAAAGGAGCACCTTGTGGATGAAGAGAGCAGGGTTGATCCCAGATGGGACGAATTAAAGAAGCTTATGAACAACAATTAAAGGAATATAAAATGGCACATCCGAAAAGAAAACACTCAAAGACCAGAAGGGACAAACGCAGAACGCATTTCAAGGCAACTCCTCCCACTGTAGGCTCATGCTCAAACTGCGGATCGTCCGTTCAGTATCACAGGGTCTGCCCCGAATGTGGTTATTACAGAGGAAAGCCGGCCGTGGAGAAAAAAGCCACAGCCTGATCTGAAATAAAAAGTTAAGGGATGAAGATTGGCCTTGATGTGATGGGCGGAGATTATGCACCTGATGCAGTAATTGAAGGTGCAGTTGACTCCATTCAGTATTTTGACCGGGGAGAAACCCTTGTTCTTCTCGGTGACGAACCCGGAATATTGAAAAAACTCGGGGAAATGAACGCAGATCCAGCTTCTTTTCTTATTGTCCATACATCACAGGTGATTGAGATGGGCGACCATCCTGCAAAAGCCTTTTCACAGAAAAGGGATTCAAGCATAGCAGTTGGATATGAAATGCTGAAGAATGGATTGCTTGACGGATTTTGCAGTGCGGGCAATACCGGCGCGATGCTTGTCGGAGCAAGCTATACGGTCAATGTTATACCGGGAGTTTTCAGGCCGGCCCTTGCCACTGTCCTGCCATGCATTGACGGACGCGATTCCGTAATTCTTGATGTCGGACTGAATCCCGATTGCAAACCGGATGTGTTTCTTCAGTATGGAATCCTTGGAAGCCTGTACGCAAAATTTGTTCTTGGCAGGGAAAATCCGACAGTGGGGTTACTCAATATTGGCGAGGAAGAAACGAAGGGCACTCCGGCAGTAAAGGCTGCATATGAACTGATGAAAGAATATCCCGGCATTAACTTCAGCGGAAACGTTGAAGGCAACACTCTTTTTCACGAAAACATCACGGATGTGCTGGTCTGCGATGGTTTTGTAGGCAATATTGTTCTGAAGCAGGCTGAAGCTTTCTATTCAATATCCGAAAAGCTGAACATCAGCCATCCTTTTATTGACCGGCTGAATTTTGAAAACGTCGGCGGCACGCCGGTAGTTGGTATTAATGCCAATGTCGTTATTGGTCATGGCATATCTAAGAGAAAAGCTATAATGAACATGATCCTTCAGACAAAGGCGGTTGTCAGGGCCAATCTTGCTCAGAAGATACTTGAAGCTATTTAAATATGGGAAAAGTACGGGCAGTCATCACAGGAATTCATGCCTGGGTTCCTGAATACAGGCTTACCAACTTTGAACTTTCCAGAATGGTAGATACTTCCGACGAATGGATTATGCAACGCGTCGGAATCAGGGAGAGAAGGATCCTGAAAGGTGAAGGGCTGGGAACATCCGACCTTGGCGAAAAAGCCGTTGCCGGCCTGCTTGAGAAAACAAACACCTCTCCTGAAGAAATTGACCTGCTTATCTGTGCGACAATAACTCCCGACATGGCTTTCCCGGCGACGGCAAATATTATTTCCGACAAGACCGGCATAAAAAACGCATTCAGTTTTGATATCGGCGCCGCATGCTCCGGCTTTCTTTTTGCCCTGCAGACGGCCGCCGCCTATATTGAAACCGGAAGATTTAAAAAAGTCATTGTTGTGGGCGCTGATAAAATGTCGTCGATAACCGATTATACAGACCGTACCACATGCCCGCTTTTCGGTGATGCAGCCGGAGCGGTCCTTCTTGAACCCGGCACCGGCGATTACGGATTAATCGACTACATCTTCCGTGTTGACGGATCAGGAAGAAAATACCTGCACCTGAAAGCAGGAGGTTCTGTTAAACCGGCCTCTCATGAAACAGTGGATGCCCGTGAACATTTTATCTATCAGGAAGGCCAAAGCGTTTTCAAGTTCGCAGTGGTCAATATGGCTGATATCGCAGCTGAGATCATGGAAAGGAACAACCTGAAATCGGAAGATATCGCCTGGCTGGTCCCCCATCAGGCTAACCTCAGAATAATCGATGCAACGGGACGAAGAATGGGACTGCCTCCTGAAAAAGTAATGGTAAACATCGAGAATTACGGAAACACAACGGCAGCTACCATTCCGCTTTGCCTGTGGGAATATGAAAAAAAGCTGAAGAAAGGCGACAAACTCATTCTTGCCGCTTTCGGCGGAGGATTTACCTGGGGCTCGCTCTACCTGAGATGGGCCTACGATCCTGAATGATACGGACTCTAAGTCTCTTTCTTTACCCTGCCTGAGATGATTCATTCAACAAATCACAGATTATCATTCAATTCATTTTATTTTTTTCTGCAATAGTTTTTATATTTGTGAGTTATTATGTTTGTCAATATAATTCTGGGAAAAATGGGAAAATACAACGAAACTGACAACACCACTATTAATCTTATCAGCAACGGAACGGAAATTACCGGGGATGTGAAATCAAATGGTGATATCAGAATTGATGGTCTTCTTACGGGAAACCTTAATACAAAGGGGAAGGTTGTGATCGGCCCTACCGGAAAGGTCAAGGGAGAAGTGATATGCAAAAATTCCGAAGTTTCGGGAGCGGTGGAAGGCAAGATCAGCGTCGGACAATTGCTAACGCTAAAGACCTCATCAAAAATCGTTGGCGATATTATTACATATAAACTGTCAATAGAACCGGGGGCGAAATTTACAGGGAATTGCAAAATGAGTGAAAGTGAAGATAATGAAACTGCGTCTTTCACAAAATCAAAAGAAAACGGACGGGAAGGAGAAAAACCCGGGAAGTAAGGGATTACAGGATTTTGGCCGCTATTCCGGCATGGCATTCCAGATGATTGTCATAATCCTTGTCATGACGTGGGGCGGCACCAGGCTTGATAAACTTCTCGACCTGGAAACCCCGGTATTTACGATAATCCTGTCCCTTCTCGGAGTCTTTGGCGGCATCTATACTTCAATAAAGGATTTTATCAAATAATTCTAAATTCCCTGGTGACTTTTAAAAAAATAATCCTGAGATTAATCCTGCTCAGCTGCCTGCTTTTCGTTGCAGGATACCTTTCAATAACCATGCTGAATACCGCACTTAGCAGGTATGACCTGTTAATACTGATCCTGTGCTTTTTTGCGATCAATCTCACAATTCTGTCCATTTTTATCAGGGGACTGAGGAAGGAGCCTGCAGGCCGTACAATATACCTGATTGCGGCAATAAGCGTCAAGATGCTTATGGAAATGGTTCTGGCCCTTTCCTGGTTTTTTCTTGCTAAAAAAACTTCTGCCTCCTCTCTTTTATTATTTTTTGTACTATATTTAGCGTTCTCTCTGTTTTCAATATACCTTATGTTGAACACACTGAAAAACAAATCTTTATAAAACAATATTAAACCTGAAATGCAATTTTTTAAAGGTATTCTGTTAATTTTTCTGTTTTTGCTGTTCCCGTTAACAACCCCGGCTGCCGAGGAGCATTCACCATCAGAAGCCGGAGAAGAATTTGACGCAAGCTCCTTTATTCTGGACCATATTGCAGATTCACACGAATGGCATATACTGACCAGGAAAAATGGCGAACACGTTGCATTATACCTCCCGGTCATTGTCTATTCCAGGGGAAACGGAATTGATGTTTTTTCTTCCGGAAAACTTGCTCACGGACATGTATATAAGGGTTACAGGATTGAAGAGGAAGGCCCGCTGAAGGGTAGAATTGTACGAGTCAGTGAAAACGGCACCGTCGACGAAGAAAACATCCCTCTTGATTTTTCAATCACCAAATCAGTGTTGGGAATGATGTTCGCAGCCCTAATAGGCCTCTGGCTTTTCCTGTCGCTTTCCCGTTCATACAAAAAAACGGGAATAAGTCATCCCAGGGGTATCCAGAGTTTCCTTGAACCGATAATCCTGTTCGTCAGGGACGATATTGCAATTTCCAACATCGGGGAGCACAAGTATGAGAAATACATGCCTTACCTTCTGACGGTCTTCTTCTTCATACTTATAAATAATATAATGGGCCTTATTCCTTTTCCGCCTCCGTTCGGAGCCAATGTGACGGGGAATATTGCAGTCACGATGATACTTGCCCTCTTCACCTTCTTCATTACCCAGTTCAGCGGCAACAGGAATTACTGGAAGCATATTTTTGCCACTCCGGGCGTTCCTTTCTGGCTGCTGCCTGTGATGATACCCGTTGAGCTTATTGGTATTATTTCAAAACCTTTTGCACTGATGATCCGACTTTTTGCCAACATTACGGCAGGTCACATCATTGTGCTGAGCCTTGTCTTCCTAATCTTCATCTTCAGGTCGCTGGCAGTGGCTCCGGTCTCCATATTATTTGTGATTTTCATGGACTGCCTCGAGCTTCTTGTGGCATTCCTCCAGGCATATGTTTTTACCCTGCTGTCGGCCCTTTTCATAAGCCTGGCAGTACAGGAAGAACATCATTAGTTTATTGTTTAATTAAAAACCAGTTATTATGACAGGTACAATGGCAGCAGTAGGAGCAGGTCTTGCAGTTATAGGTGCGGGACTTGGTATCGGAAGAATCGGCGGATCGGCAATGGATGCAATAGCTCGTCAACCGGAAGCCACATCGAAGATACAGACAGCCATGATCATTGCAGCAGCACTTATTGAAGGAGCTGCATTGTTCGCTATCGTGGTGGCTCTTATTGCCAAGTAAAAAACCGGAGGACTGCAACGATTGGTTGCAGCCCCTCCTTTTAATGAACCTTTAAATTTCAGAAAATGGTATTGTTAATGAACAGTCTGGTCTCCCCGGCTATCGGCCTGGTCTTCTGGACAACCGTAATATTTCTGCTTTTCTTTTTCATACTGAGGCGTTTTGCATGGAAACCCATACTCAGTGCCGTCAAGTCACGCGACGAGATGATAAAAGGATCTCTTGCATCTGCCGAAAAGGCAAGAAAGGAGATGGTAAAGCTTCAGAGCGATAATGAGGCTATACTCAAGAAAGCAAGGGAAGAGCGTGAATCCATTCTCAGGGAAGCCCGCGATGTGCGTGACAAGCTTATTGCCGAGGCTAAGGGAAAAGCCACTGAAGAAGCCGAAAAGCTTGTCGAGAAGGCAAGAGCGGGAATAGAAAGGGAGAAGGCAATTGCACTGGCCGACATCAGGGAGCAGGTTGCAAGCCTCTCAATTGAGATTGCTTCCAAACTCCTCGGAGAGAGGCTTAAACAGACAGGCGAACAGCAAAAGCTCATTGAAGCTTATCTCAATGAGATAAATTCAAACAGGAACTAAAACAGCTTTTCCGGTAATGAACGAAAGCAAGATTTCAGTAAGGTACTCAAAGGCTTTATTTCAGTCGGCACTCGAAAAGAACATCCTCGGCAGGATTAACGAGGATATGATGTTTGTAAGCGAGGTATGCAGCACTCCGGAAATAAAGGAAGTGCTTGCAAGCCCTATAATAGTGCCATCAAAAAAATCCGAAATATTTCAGGGGATTTTT
>CAZTDW010000118.1:0-12367 GCA_964611835.1 uncultured Rikenellaceae bacterium
TCTCCGGGGGCTTTTTCATTTTAAATATTTAAATAAACTTGACTTCAGTTTTCTGACGTTTTAACTTTGTTACTGATAAATGATACTGAACATAGAACATATTATGAATTAACCATATCAAAAAACATACTATGAGACAGATACAGATAGTACTTTTTATAGTCGGGGCAGCATCATTGATTGCCTCAGCTTTTGGGCTTGGGAAAGATTATGGAGAGACACTCTACAATGCCGGAATCGCTATATTGCTTATCGATATTGTGTTTATACAATTGTGGCCATCAGCAAAGCGTCAGTAGAGGGCCCCATTCCAGGCTGCTTAGTAGATTATTTATTATCCCTGACTATCATATTAAGTCCTGACTGATTCAAATGATCAGTTATGCAGATCAACGCTCCAGTTACCTGGTTCGGAAATCTCAAATTCAAATTCTACTTCATAGGTAGCTGTCCTCAGCTTATTAAATGTAGTATAGGTGATCCTTATTCGTACCGGAAATACTATTTCATCATACCCAATTGAATTGCCAACACTTGTGTCATACCCGCTTGAGGAAGAGATCAGGAAATTTGATATACCGAAATTACGTACTCCGTTCTGATATATGTTGATCAGAACCCTTTTTCTGATATCCCCGTTCTTTATAAATTTATATCGTTCAACACTTGATTTATAAATTATCTTGTATTTTTCAGGTTCTTTAACAATATAGCGATCATTTTCCCAGTTGCCTGAGATGATACTGTCTTTTCCCTGAAAAGAGAACTTAAAATCCCCGGATCCGTGCCTTTTGCCCTTTTTCCAATACCCAGTATATGATTCACCAGTTGCCCAGATATAGGTGCCTTTCCCATCGGGCAATCCTTTTACAAACTGACCCGTGTAACTGTCAGTGCCAGTTGCCGAACCCATCCCATTTGCAAGCCCCTGTTTGCAGTTACCTTTATAGACCCCAGCCAATTCAGGTTTAAGAACTTTACAGTTTTCCTGACTTATTGCAACCTTAAATAAAAAGAAGAAAATAATAACCAGGATAATTTGATTTGGCGTTTTCATACGAAGGTTCTGAAACATATGCAGAACTTATTTTATTGTTTTCTATTAACATCCTAAAAATAAGCTTTCTCGTAATACCAAAATGCTCTTAAAGTAAATTTTATGTCATCATGTAAATTATATCAGTCAAAAAGATCAACTCCTTTTCGAAAGAAATCCATCCTTCTTTTTCTATATGAGAAACCGACCCGCAGGATCGCTGTTTTATGAAAGGACCAAGCCATGGCACATTTCCTAGCTATCCCCTGACTTCTCTATTAAACAAAAAGATGGTAAAACCAGTACCCTCACAATTTCCTTATGATAATACAGTCATTAAACCTGAAAATAAAATTGACTTCGGCTTCTCACTGATGTACCTTCGTAACAACATTTGCTTGATATGAATAACAGGAATTGATATTGCACATTTCTATATCAGGTTTCTTTTATTAACTAAAATCCCAAAGCAATGAAAACATCGCTCAGAATCTTAGCAATTGTTCTTCTGGTGTTGGCCGCATCTTCAGTAGTACTCGCACAGGAATGGAGCAAAGCACAAACTGAAGTCTGGCAGATCTGCGAAAACAACTGGAAAGACTGGAAAGCCGGAAATATAGATGCATTAGCCGCCACGACTCATCCGAAATATCAGGGATGGGATGATCAGACTCCATTACCCTATACAAAAGAAAAATTTGTAGAACAATATAAGGAATGGAAAGACAAAATATCCTTAAAATCATATGATATAGAACCGGCAAGAATTGTGGTAACAGAGAATGCAGCAGTCATTGACTACTATTATAGCTATTCGATGACAGTAACCCAGGAGGATAAAAAGGATACCATAAAGCGCAACGGCATGTATGTTGAGTTTTATGTAAAAGAAAAAGGGGTCTGGTTATTGCTGGCAGATATGACAACCCATCAGGAAAAATAAAGTGTAACAGTGATAATTTTCATCCAGTAAAATTTGAAAACAAACGGGGCAGAACTGTTATCAATGACACGTTCAGTATGCTAAATGTTGGGGGGGAATGAGGGATCTCCCGATCGTCAGACAGAATGCAAAATACTCTTCCAATCGGAGGCGATCATTATCCTGAGAAGGATCGTTGAAAACAGGGATCTCGCGATATGCCTTCACTTGACTTTGGTATCAGGATAGCTTACCTTTGATAATGAAACAAATATATTCCGATGCCAAGCCTCATTCAGGGATATAATTATGACATTTTTATCTCCTACCGCCAGAAGGATAACAAGCATGATGGCTGGGTGACTGAATTTGTTGAAAACCTTAAAGGAGAGCTGGAATCAACCTTCAAGGAGGAGATCAGCGTTTATTTCGATATCAATCCCCATGACGGCCTCCTTGAAACCCACGATGTGGATGAATCCCTGAAAGAGAAACTGAGATGCCTTATATTCATCCCGGTCATTTCACGCACCTACTGCGATCCCAGATCATTTGCCTGGGAGCATGAGTTTAAGGCATTTATTGACATAGCCTCACAGGATCAGTACGGGCTTAAAGTAAAACTGCCAAACGGGAATGTGGCGAGCAGGATGCTGCCTGTCCGGATTTATGATCTGGATGCCTCAGATGTAAAATTGTGCGAATCGATGCTGGGAGGCTTTCTGCGTGGTGTTGATTTCATCTACAGGTCATCAGGCGTCAACAGACCGTTACTGCCAAAGGAAGAAAATCCTCAGGAAAACCTTAATCACACAAATTACAGGGATCAGATCAACAAAGTTGCCAATTCAGTTAAGGAGATAATTACAGCCCTGGCACAGGATGAACATAAGCCTGCGGAGGAGGAAAAAAGTGAAGTGTCGAAACGGGATGCATCAACTGTTAAAAGGGTTAAACCAACAAAAATTGCAGCAATATTTTCAATCATTCTTTTACTGATAATTATTGGGATCATCCTGATTCCAAAACTTATTAAACCGGAAGAAGAGCTAATCAGGTCAATAGCAGTATTGCCATTTATAGATGACAGTCCTGATAAGGACAACACTCATATTATTAACGGTGTTATGGAAGAAATCCTTATCGATCTGCAAAAGATCAGTGACCTGAGGGTGTTTTCGCGCAATTCTGTCGAACAATTCAGGGGAGGGTCAAGGCCAGCCACCCCGGAGATAGCCAGAAAGCTTGGAGTGAATTATATTGTTGAGGGCAGCGGACAGAAGTACGGGAACAAATTCCGCCTGAGGGTGCAGCTGATTGAAGCGGTAAACGACAGACATCTGTGGGCTGAATCCTATGAAAAGGAAGTCAATGACCCGGAAGACTATTTCCTTATTCAGAGCGACATAGCCAAAGAAATTGCAGCCGAATTAAAAGCGCATATTACACCTGATGAAGAACGGATGATCGAAAAAATTCCCACTAAAAGCCTTACAGCATACGATTTCTTTCAGAGAGGAAGGGAAGAATACATGAAAGCTATGTGGGTGGAATTAGCCAGTAAGGAAGGATTAGCTAAAGCAGAATATCTTTTCAGGGAAGCCCTGAAATACGATTCAACCTTTGCCCCGGCCTATTGCTGGCTGGCATCAGTCTATCAGGAAAAACATTTATGGGAGTCCTATCTTTCCGAAAACATTAATATCCTTGACTCTGTTCTGATACTTGCCAATAAAGCAATTTCACTTGATGATCAGTTATCGGATGCATATACTGTCAGGGGGGATTATTACACAACAATGGAAAAAAGATCACAGGCTGAAGCTGACTATGACAGGGCAATAAAACTAAATCCAAATGATGACAAGGCTTATGCCGGAAAAGGATTTTTATTCGATACTTTTGACGACATTAAAACCCTGGAGAACTTTTTAAAGGCAGCCTCTCTTCATCGCGGTCCTTTGTTGCCGCAATTATTGCGGAAAATTGGATTAGTATTCATGTCTGCCGGATTCACAAACAAGGCTGAGTATTACTATCATGAGGCTTTAAAACTGGACGGAGATTCTTTACAACATTATTTTGTATTGGCAACCTTGGCGTTCTGTACAGAAAATTATGAGGAGGCTGTCGATTTTCAGGAAAAGGCATACAGGCTGAAACCTGAAAGCATTATAATAATTAACGCTTTAGGTCAATATAATATGTTCGCCGGCCTTCCTGAAGAATCACTGAAATATTATGAAAAAATGCTGGAGGGAGGTAACATACTCAGCGAGGAATCTTTATTTAGTAAGCACAGGCTCGGCTGGGCATATTGGAAAAACGGAGATAAAGAAAAAGCGAGATATTATCTCAATGAGCAGATCAAATACTGCAACAGGATGAAAGAACTTGGACGGGTCTATGGAGACGATGTACGTATTTTTTATGATCTTGCGGGTGTATATGCATTCCTGGGCGATAGACAAAAAGCCTACGAGAATTTAGGAATAAGTAAGGATTATAAGGACAAACTGGGTCTTAGCCCCAGTTTATACGGACTCTCATTGATCAGACATGATCCTCTGTTTGAAAGCATCAGAAATGATCCTGAATTTCAGCAGATGCTTCTGGAATATCAGACGAGATTCCAGGCAAACCATGAAAGGGTAGGAACATGGCTTGAAGAAAATAAAATGTTATAAACCTTCCCCCGCCCCTCTCATATCTTCTCCATCACCTTTTTGAAGGGAGCAAGAAGCGTGTTCCACGGGAACTCCGAGAGAACCATTAACACCAGTATCGCCGGTGAGAAATACGACACAGCAAGGACTATCGCCAGACCGTTGTTCATGTAGGCCGACCCTACCGCCACGGCTATCCTGTTTTCTTTTCTCTGGCGCGGGACAGCCATATATCCTATAACATGCAGCAGGATGAACACCAGATACAATGCCGCCAGCTTCCATACAACCCCTGCAGGATTGCTGAGTATGACCTCCCTCTGCGAGGAGATGGTGATATAAACAAAAGAAAAGAGTATCAGAACATTAAAGGAGGTGAAAAACTTCTGCGATCTTTCCACGGCACGTGGCAGGGACTTCTTGATGATCTGTGAAATGATCATTGGAACAAACACAAGAATAGCTATATCCTTCAGAATAAGCAGTTCGTTAATGTCTACTGAACTGACGTTGAGCAGCCAGAAAAGCAGCGGTACGGTGAATGGTGCAACAAGCTGGGTAACTATTGCCAGGCTCATCGAAAGCGGTATGTTTCCCCTTACAATATCGGTCAGCACCGGCGTCGAAACACCTGCCGGCATCGAAGTAAGAAGAAGCATCGCCACGGCAAACTCCCGGTCGAAGATCCTTGCCGCAAAATAGAATACAACCGGTACGGCGATCATGTAAACAAACGTGATCCACGACATCAGCCTCAGATTCTTCATGCTCTCAATCACATCGAGGGCATCAATCTTCATGAAGGCCATGAAAAGCATCATTCCCAGCAGGAGCTTCGGCACCACCGGAGATGCATTCACTTCAACCGGTGGATACAAACCAAGCACGATGCCTGCTATAAGCACAACCCAGAAATGCGTTTCAATAAGCCTTATGATCTTCATCTGTCAGTCTATCAGTCGCGGCAGACGGCCGCTGAAACCTGCCGGCAAATATCACTAATTTTGCCTTTGCAGGAACAATCTTATAATAATTTTTGTCTAACCAAACGCAAATATTATTCATGGCAGGGATGCCAGTTTTCATTTCTGCAAAATCAGGATTAAATTTGACCTCCTTAAACCACGAATGCCTGAAAATTAAAACGTTCATGAATATGACCCGAAATACTATGAAAATAACTGTACTTGACGGATATACACTGAATCCCGGCGACCTGAGCTGGGATGACCTCGGCAGGCTGGGCAATCTTACGGTATATGACAGGACGCCTCCTGAGCTTACCGCAGAAAGGTCGGAAGGGTCCGTGATAATCCTGACCAACAAAACGGTGCTCGATGCTGCCATCCTCCGGTCGCTGCCGATGCTAAAGTATGTCGGGGTGCTGGCAACCGGATACAATGTTATCGACACCGCTGAAGCCCGCAGGCTGGGGATAACGGTGACAAACATACCTGCCTACGGCACTCCATCAGTGGCACAGCACACTTTTGCCCTTATCCTCGAGCTGTGCCTGCACATGCAGCGACACAGCGATGCGGTCATGGCAGGCAGGTGGCAGGAATCGAAGGACTTCACTTTCCGCGACTTCCCCCTTATGGAACTCTCGGGCAAGACATTAGGTATCATCGGATTCGGCAATATAGGAAGAAAGGTATGCGAAATAGCGATGGCATTCGGGATGAAGGTGATAGCCTCCTCCCCTTCCCGGAGCAATGCCCCTGAATCAGGAGATTTCGAATGGGGCGAACCCGACAGCCTTCTGTCGCGTTCCGACATAGTGACCATTCACTGCCCGCTCACGCCCGAAACGTCGGGTTTGATAAATATGAGCAGACTTAAACTTATGAAGAAAAGTGCATTCCTGATAAACACCTCGCGCGGACCGCTGGTCGTCGAGAGAGATCTTGCCGATGCCCTGAACGAAGGTATCATCGCCGGAGCCGGACTCGATGTTCTGGCAGTCGAGCCGCCGCCGGCAGACAATCCACTGCTGAAGGCAAAAAACTGCATCATCACACCGCATATAGCGTGGGCAACATTCGACGCGAGGAAAAGGCTGATGGAGACGGCGGTCGGAAATGTACGTGCATTCCTTTCCGGATCGCCGGTAAACGTCGTCAACAGGTAAACCTATTCCTCCCTGCCGGGATCGCCCCTGTATTCAAGGATATTTCCGGGCTGGCACTTCAGAGCTTCGCAGATGGCATCAAGTGTCGACAGCCTTATGGATTTGGCCCTGCCGGTCTTCAGTATCGAAAGGTTCGATACCGTAATGCCAACCATTGCCGACAGCTCTTTAAGCCTCATCTTACGCTTTGCAAGCATCACATCGAGATTGATTATTATAGCCATTGATTGAAGTTTTATTATATACAAATATAATAATTTTCATCGAATAACGATAATTTTACTATTGTTTATCAATGATTATTTTACCTGTATCAATATGATATTGTGAAGACAAGCATATGTGTTGAGCGTGGGTTGAACGGGGTAATAATCTTTTTACCGGAACGTTTTATATAGGATGATCAGATAAAAGGATGAAGAAATGACAAAAGCAGCAAGCATTTTTTCGACGGGAACCTTCATGATGCTGGCAGTTTGTGCCGGCCTCATGGCAGGTCAGGAT
The DNA here is from genome assembly GCA_964611835.1 of uncultured Rikenellaceae bacterium. GTDB lineage: Bacteria > Bacteroidota > Bacteroidia > Bacteroidales > VadinHA17 > LD21. The sequence goes on from CAZTDW010000118.1 coordinate 7,260, forward strand.
CTGGCAGCGCAGAGCGGGTCAACGAAGACAACTACTAAAACGACACAGACAAAAACCGCCCCTGCACAGAAAAAAACGGTACCGGCACAGAAAAAAGCGGTACCAACACAGAAAAAAACTGTACCGGCGCAGAAGAAACCGTCGGCAGCACCAGCAGCGAAACCCGCAGCCAAAGTGCCGGAAGCCGGAACGGTGAAAATAGGAACCCAGATATGGTCAGTTGCGAACCTCAATGTGATGACCTTCAGGAATGGTGATACCATTCCCGAGGCAAAAACGAATGAAGAATGGGTTTCTGCGGGGAAAGAGGGAAAGCCGGCATGGTGTTACTACAACAATGATCCGAAAAACGGTCCGAAATACGGAAAGCTTTACAACTGGTTTGCGGTTACTGACCCGCGGGGGCTAGCACCAAAGGGATGGTCGCTGCCTGATGCCACCGACTGGGCTCAGCTTGCAGCGTATCTCGGGGGTTCCGGTACGGCAGGGAACAAGATGAAGAGCAGCAGCGGATGGGCCGACGGGTATATAGGCACAAACGAATCGGGATTCACCGGGCTGCCCGGAGGATACCGTGTCGGGAACGGCAATTTCCTCAACATCGGAAGCATTGCCACCTGGTGGACAACCACGGAAGGCAAGCCAGGGACGGCGATAGACCTTTACATCGGACAGCGCGGATCACTGGAAAGAAGCAACAACCCTAAGCCGGTGGGAGAATCGGTGAGATGCATAAAAAAACAACAGTAAACTCCCGGTGAAAAGGTTCCGCACCATCCTTTCATGTGTATTGAGAGTCAGCATAAGATTAAGGGATCTCCGTTTTTGTATATTGATTACATTTGTCCCGTAGAATAAGGCGCAGGTAAAGCCTGCCGGTAAAATTTACGGGTCATGGTAATAGGTATAGATATCGGTAGCACGACCACAAAGGTGGCGGCAGTGGATTCAGGCAAGGAGATAATCAAGGTGAAGACCAGGGCCGTCGATGCGATAACATCTGCGACGGGAGCATTCGGGAAGCTGCTGGTTGAAAATCACTTAAACCTCAGCAATATAGAGAGGATAAACATCACCGGGGCAGGTGCTTCCAGGATCCCGGGCAACCTCTTCGGCATCAGCACCAGCAGGATCGACGAGATGACCGCCATAGGAACAGGCGGCCGTTACCTCGCAAAGAAAGACAGGATCATAATATCGAATATCGGGACCGGCACGGCCATCATTCAGGTCGACGGCAGCAGCATCACACACCTGGGCGGCACAGGTGTCGGAGGAGGCACGATCACCGGACTGGCACGGCAGATGCTCAATACCTCCGATTTTGACACCATAATGAACTATGCATCAAAGGGTAACGCCCACAATATCGACCTTCAGATAGGGGATATTGCTGAAAGCAACATAGGGTTCCTCAACAGGGAGTATACGGCTTCCAACTTCGGGAAGATGCCCGATACGGCATCAAGGGAAGACATTGCAGCCGGCATCCTTAATCTCACATATCAGGTAATAGGCATGGTATCGGTGTTTGCGGCAAAGAGCAAGAACAACGACACGGTGGTGGTTACGGGCAACGGCAGTAATAATCCCATCGGTCAGAGAATACTGGTCTCCATCTCGAAGATGTATAACATTTATTTCGAGTTCCCTGCAGATGCCGAGTATGCCACAGCCATCGGTGCGGCAAAAAGCTGATTGTAAGGAAGTGCTTGTCATGCCGGGCAGGATACTTAGCTGTCATTTTTAGCAGATACGGGCAATCGGCCGGTAAAGTGAAGTTAAGGTTATTGTGAAACATCAGCAGGAAATTATATCTTTGCCTTCCCGGGACGTTAGCTCAGCCGGTTCAGAGCGCGTGCTTCACACGCACGAGGTCACTGGTTCGATCCCAGTACGCCCCACACCGCGATCCGGCTCCTCCGCCGTAAGATGCTTTAAAAGCTCTGTGGTTTACCTCCTTTCCCCTGAAGGGGGTTTCTTATTAGCAGTCAATCAGTTAATACCCCTTCAGAGGTCACGAAAACTCCAATGATAGGTTGTTCACAAGTCAAGCAACTCCAGCGAAAAAGATTATTTAACCACGGAGTTACCCGGAGTAATTCGGAGTTTCACGGAGTATAATTGTATAACTCTATGTCGCTCCGTGTGTCCTCTGCGGACCTCTGTGCAAGTTCTGAAACCAGCCATATCTTATACAGTTCTATAATTATATAGAGTATTGAAATTGAATTACTTCCTCACCTCAGCCCGGATCTGTCCATTTGTTGCGTGAACACCGGATTCCTTTAAGGATCGGAAAATTGCATCTGATATTTCATGCAGAAAGTACATATAATCAGAGTAGCAGGGAACATAACATGAAGATCATTGTTACACCTTATATAGTAAGGTTCTCTGAAAAGTTAAATTCAAGCATTGAATAATCCAACATCATCCCGGACAGCTGAAATAACAAAATAAACTGAATTAATAATCAAATCTGATTATAAAGCTCCACTGGAGATTCTCATTAACTACACTCTGATGGAATTATTTCAGTCAATTTCAAAATAATAACTAAAAACTATTACTATGAAAACAAAACTCTTCAGTTTCACAACCGTTTTGATCACAGCATTTTTAATTTCTGGTTTAGCAAGCTGCGATAAAGCTGATAATCAATCAGATCCGGATCCCGACAACATCAACTCCGAGCCTGTTATGCTGGAGTGCAATTATTTCAGTACCGATCGGATACTGGAGGATGATCCGGAACGGCCGGTTGACTTCGTCGTATCATGTGTGGCAAATGTGACGGCAAATATTGTAGTAAAACCGGGTGTTGTCATTGAGTTTGAAGATGATGCAGGCCTTAATATTTCTACGGGTTCTCTGAAAGCAGAAGGCACTGAATCCAAAAAAGTTGTATTTACAGGTGTGACAAAAGTCAAAGGGTCATGGCGTGGCATCTTTATTACCTCTAAAAGTGTCAATAACATTTTCAACAATGCAGTTATATCATATGGAGGAGGCAACTCATTTAATTCAAATAATGACCGGGGTAATCTGATCTGTTACAATGGCAAGGTGACGGTCACCAATACCGAAATCAGCATGGGAAAGGAGCATGGTTTCAACTGCATGTATGGTTCAGGTGACATAGTTGAATTCACCGGTAACAAAATTTCCGGCAACGATAAATATCCGGTCAGTTCGCTGACCAAATTCGGATTCAGGTTTGACAACAGTAATGATTTTTCGGGAAACGGGTTGGATTACATATTTCTGAAAGGTAATATATTCCTGGGTGAAGATCATACCTGGCAAAGTATTAATGTACCTTACCTTATAGATGGCAAACTGAGGATCGGAAACAATGAATCGCTTACCCTGGAAGCCGGGTCTGTTTTATTGTTTGAAAATGGCAGCTCAATCGGAGTTGAAGATGGCGGATACCTGGCTTCAGCTGGAGAAGAAAATAAAATGGTTACATTATCGGGATTGACGGAACAGCCCGGGTCCTGGTTAGGGATAATTAATTTTTCTGATGACTCAAGGAATGTAATTAACTACACGGAAATTGCATATGCAGGAGGAGGAGCGCATAACAGCAATGGAGATCTTGGCACAATAGTAGTCTGGGCCAATGCCAGCCAGACGGTTACAAATTCAGTTTTAAGAGATGCCGCACCCTCGGCACAGTGCGCTATTTTATTCTATCCGACGGCAACTCTTTCATTAGCTGAGAATACTATCACGAACATTAACAACGAATCCTGTAATTAGCACATGTTGCTGGTTGCCTGATTCTGGTTGCTGGTTAAATTATGCGCCGTACCGATACTTTGTTTAAGTCAAAACTAGATCCGTCATCGTATTCATGGTACTAGTCTCAGCTTTTGGAAGATCTCAATACCCATAAAGTATAATAATCCGGCAGGGCATCTGTAACAATCACATTCAACTCCTTCAGAGTCGAGCATTTGAGGAGAGTAACTGACCGCCGGACATACCGGCGGTTATTCATATTATCCTCCTCCGGAGAAGGGCGATTGAATGAGTTTAATATACTATTAATCTCTGGCCATCTACGGAATTCATGACCGATTTCAGGTTCAACCATAATAAGTATTCATATATATACAATAAAGTATATATAGTCCTGAAGATCAATTTCTAACATTTCTAAGATGTTTTCATATTTTTTCTTTAATCTGATCCTGGGTTTGTTTAACTTCGGTCTGCTTTTTATTTCCGTGAAAGTCAGACATGGCACAAGGAGGTGTTGAATGGTGCTGCCGGGACTTCGCTATTGGGACTGACGGGGCGGGGCTGTGGGCGGAGGGCGGGGATTGAAGACAGAAGACAGGAGAAGACCGAAGACAGAAGACAGAAGACAAAAATTATGAATATGGGAAACGTGCCTTTAATGAGAATCAAACCTATGGGGATAATCCCCTCTCTTTTGTTTTTCGGGATTCCATCTGTGATTTTTAGTTTTAGTATTTACTATGTAATGCAAAAACTCCACCAGAATGGAATTAACGATTTTGTCAACTTCATTGTTTCAATGACCACTCCATTGGCTTTGATGCTTGTCGCAGCAATAATAGCATACAGGGTTGAAGGAAATAGCTTTAATTGGTCTACGTTTTTGACAAGATTCAGACTTAAAAAGATGACTAAGAAAGACTGGATCTATACCCTTGGACTATTTATTGTCATGGTTATAATTTATGGGGCATTATCCTTCACTCCAAAATGGCTGATTCAGTTTAAACTTTTTTCACCTCCGGAATTTCTGCTACCAGCGGTTGATCCGAGACTTGAACAGAACATACTTATGGATTCTTTTTTGGGGGTACCTTTAAAAGGACAATGGTGGATTGCTATTACATATTTTATAGTCTTAATTTTCAATATTATTGGTGAAGAATTCTGGTGGCGTGGATATATTATGCCCAGACAGGAATTAGCCTTTAATAAATGGACCTGGGTAATACATGGAACACTTTGGGGATTGTTTCATATTTTCTGGAAATGGAATCTGATAATTCTAATTCCATCATGTTTAGCCCTTTCCTATGTAATCCATAAACGAAAAAATACCTGGATAGGGATTATTA
>CAZTDW010000119.1:0-12359 GCA_964611835.1 uncultured Rikenellaceae bacterium
TTTTTCTATGTGAAATTTAATAAATATTATGATAAAAATCAAAAAATGTTATTTTTGGATTCCTGTTGCCATTTGAAATCCGGGAAAAAATGAAAAATGACATTTTCAGTGACAAAGTTGTAATTATAACTGGCGCCTCTTCCGGTATAGGAGAGGCTGTTTCAAGGGAATTTGCAAGGAATGGCAGCAAGGTTGTTATGGCAGCACGGTCTGTCGATCGACTGGCAGCAATTGCAGAGGAGATCAAAGCTGAAAAGGGTGAGGTATCCATCATAAAAACAGATGTCAGCATCGAAGATGACTGCAAAAGGATGGTGGAATTTGCAGTCAAACGGTACGGAACCGTTCATTTCCTTATAAATAACGCCGGTATTTCAATGCGTGCACTCTTCGACGATGTCGACCTTAAGGTCCTTCACAGGCTCATGGATGTAAATTTCTGGGGTACCGTTTATTGTACCAGATATGCCCTCCCATACCTCGTTGAGAACAAAGGATCACTGGTTGGTGTATCTTCTGTTGCAGGATTTCACGGCCTGCCAGGCAGAACAGGCTACTCAGCCTCAAAATTTGCAGTGCATGGCTTCCTTGAAACCATACGTATCGAAAACCTGAAAAGAGGCCTCCATGTGATGATCATAGCACCCGGATTTACTGCCACTGAAATCAGAAAGCATGCCCTGGTTGCCGACGGCTCAGAACAAGGGGAATCCCCAAGGAATGAAGAAAAGCTTAAATCACCTGAATATGTGGCCAGATGGATACTGAAGGGCATCAGAAAGAAAAAGAGAAACAAACTCCTTACCTGGGATGGCCGGCTGACAGCACTCTTCCAGAGAATAGTTCCCGAGGTTGTTGACTGGGGCTATTATTATGAAATGAGCCGGGAACCGAAATCGCCCATAAAATAATCCTGTCATCATTATTCAATGTTTTTTTTCCTGATTTTCTGTAATGAAAATCCCGTCTGTCCGTCTTGATATCAAAGACCGGTCATTGGAAATTAATATAATAATTGAAAGAGGCTGTATCAAAAGTCCTTCGGGTACCCTTGTGCTACCCTTGGAGTACCTTCGAGGTTAAACATAATTCATTGAACCACAAAGGATCACAAAGATAAGCACGAAGGCCTCTAGGTTTAAAAACAGAATTTTAATACACTTTTGATACAGGCTCAACCTTAAAATCAAAATTATTCAGACATGAAAAGAATGGTTGTTTTTATTGCGCTGTCAGCGCTGGCATCACTGATTTACGGACAGAAATCAATCGATGATCTCTTCGACAGATACTCGGGGAAAGATGGTTATGTTACACTTACCTTTAAGGGTGACATATTGAAGCTTCTTAATCTGGATGAAAAATGCCGGGAAAAAGACAGCAAACCCTTAAACATCACTGAGATCAGAATTCTTGCTCCGGAAAACGAAGCGGTACAGACTGACAATTTCTACGACATGGTGGTTAAGAAGCTTAAACTTCGCGACTACGACGAATTTATGAGTGTGAATAAATCTGATCAGGATATGAAGATGCTTGTCCGGACAGAGGGTAATTCAATAAGGGAGTTTTTACTTGTCAGCGGCGGTGATGACAATGTGTTGATCCAGGTAAAGGGAAAAATGACTTTTGATGAGGCTGAACGGCTTTCTTCAGAAGTCAGCGGGGATAGTGCCATGGACATGGTTTCTAATCACTGATGAATGAAACTTAATTTGTATTCCTAACTTTGCCTGTAGACTTAACACCTGCAGATGACCAGAACCGATTTTGACAATCTTGTCATGAGCATTTCAGGAAGGCTTTATGTCTATGCCTTCAGAATGCTAAGAAATCAGCAGAGTTCAGAGGATGCAGTGCAGGATGTTTTTGTGAAACTATGGAAAATGAATCAAAGGCTGGAAACATACGGTAGCATAGAAGCCCTGGCCATTACGATGGTGAAGAACCAATGTATCGACCAGTTGCGCAGGATGAAACTGGCAGGTGCAGATGAGATTGAAATCATGAATCCCCGGAGTGATCCTGGCCCTTCTCCTCAGGAAAAGATGGAAAGAGAGGAGACTATGAGACTGCTCGAACGGATAATTGGGGAGTTGCCCCAGATTTACAGGGAAACTGTAAAATTCCGTGACATTGACGGACTGAGTTATGAGGAAATTGCTGAAAAAACCGGACAGAACATCAATACTATCAGGGTGAACCTTTCGAGGGCAAGGAAAATCATCAGGGATAAATACAAAAAATGCCGAAATGAACACAGATGAAGTAAAAAAACTGCTTGAAAAGTATTATGAAGGTGATTCATCAGTCGATGAAGAACTGATTCTTAAGGAATTTTTCAGCCGCGATAATATGCCTGAAGAGCTTGAAGCAGAAAAGGATATATTCTGTTATTTCCTTCAGTCATCGGGAATGCCATTGCCTTCCGAAGGATTTAAGGACAGGATTATATCTGCCGTTGATGATGAAGAAATTCAGGTGAAATACCCGGGTAGAAAAAGAATTCTGAGGATTGTTGCCGGCATAGCAGCCTCGCTTCTGATAATTGCAGGTTCTTACCTCTATTTCATTTACAGATCTGAACATTCTGATACCTATTCGGATCCGGAACTGGCATATAATGAAGCCATGAAAATACTTGTAGATGTCTCTGTCCGGCTGAACCGCGGGACCATGGAGCTGGGGAAGGTCGGGATGATGCAGGATGCCCTGGACAAAAGCTTTGAAACCCTGAATAAACCAGTTTCGATAGTAAGCGAAAAAATGCAGGCGCTTGAATTGCTTAACAACCCTTTCAGCCTAATCGGTGATAAAAATCAAATAAATGAATGATGTATTGCGATGTCTGGCCTGATTATCATTTAATGCTGTGCTGAATACAGAGCAAAATTCTGCGATGCGATTTCGCAGTACGGGCCTGATAACATCAGGCAAGATATTAATAAACAATAGATTGTAAAATAGAATGTAAAAAATAAATTGTGAAGAACGAAAAAATATAAATAAAATGAAAAAAGTAGTCATCATATGTGCGGCCATATTAATGGGGACCTTATCACAGGCTCAGAACAGTCCGGTCGATGAATTGTTTGAAAAGTATTCTGAAAGGGATGGCTTTACCACTGTTACCATATCCGGCAAACTGCTGAGCCTGTTCACCGGCAAGGGAGACAATGGCGATAAAGGAAAAGAGGTAATAAACAGATTGACTTCCATAAAGATACTGTCTGTCGAGGATTCGGTTTTGAACCTGAAGCTGAATTTCTATAATGATCTCAGCAGGGAAATGGATTTATCCGCTTACGAAGAGCTGATGAGTGTGAAGGAGGGGCGAAATACTACGAAATTCCTTATAAAACAAAAGGGAGACATCATATCGGAGCTTATCATGATTTCGGGCGGCCCTTCCGATAACACCCTTCTTTTGATCAGGGGTGACCTGGATTTAAAGAGCCTTTCAGATCTTTCAAAGGATACAGGAATAGATGAGCTTAAAAGCCTTGAAAATGTTGAGAAAAAGAAGAAGGATTGACTGATCAGGATATTTTACAGGTACCCCGGGATAAATTTATTTAGCTCCTGATATTGCTAAAGTGCATCATAATTAGTTACTTTCATGGTTTAAACTGAACCAGGAGTAAACTGATGCAGGAAACTCAGAAAATAAACAGGGCGTACGGTGCATTGCTCCGGGCTGCCGCGAATACTCTGGCTCCGGGAGACAGCAAAAAGATTAGAAAAGCGCTGGATTATGCCCTGAAAGCATGCTCTGGCAACACGATACTTACCGGAGAATCAGAAGTTTCACATGCACTTTCGGTTGCTACCATCATTTCAGGTGAGATGGGCCTGGGACTAACCTCCATTATAACCGCTCTTCTGCATGATTCATACGACAGGCTTGAGGTAACCCAGGCTGAACTTGAAAAAGAGTTTGGAAAAAAGGTAGTGGAAATACTTCAGGGGTTTTCCCGTATTACCGGGATCAATTCCATGCAGTCATCCTATCAGGCTGAAAACTTCAGAAAGCTGCTTCTGAGTCTCGCCGACGATGTACGGGTCATCCTGATAAAACTGGTGGAAAGGCTTGAGTATATGCGCAACCTTGACAACGCCCCGGAGAAGGAGAAGCTGCCTCTTGCATCAGAGACATACTTCCTGTATGCTCCGCTTGCCCACAGGCTCGGATATTACAATATCAAGTCCGAGATGGAGGACCTTGCCGTCAAATATCTCGAACCTGATCAATACAGGTATGTTGACAGCCGGCTTAAACAGACAACGGCTTCGCGTAACAAGCTGATCCGCGAGTTTTCAGCACCACTCAGCGAAAAGCTTGACAGGCTGGGCATTAAATATAAGATTAAAAGCCGCACCAAATCGATCCATTCCATAATGCTAAAAATGAAAAGGCAGGGAGTCGACTTTGATGAGGTGTTTGACCTTTTTGCCGTAAGAATAATAATTGACAGCGATCCCGAAAATGAAAAATCAGACTGCTGGCGGGTTTATTCCGTGGTCACTGACCTTTATCAGCCTAATCCAAGCCGTATGCGCGACTGGATATCTGTACCCAAATCAAATGGATATGAATCGCTGCATACTACAGTGGTAGGGCCCAGGGGGAAATGGGTCGAGGTACAGATCCGTTCCTCAAGGATGGATGAAATAGCAGAAAAAGGACTTGCCGCGCACTTCAAATACAAGGGTATAAAGGGGGAGGGAGGGCTCGACACCTGGCTGACAAAAATGCGTGAGATCCTCGAGTCGTTTGAAAAAGAGGACAGCGCCTTTCTTGATCAGGTGCGATCAGGTCTTTATACCGATGAGGTATTTGTCTTTACCCCAAAAGGTGATCTGCGCCAGCTTCCGGCAGGAGCCACGGTGCTCGATTTTGCCTTTGATATCCATACAGCCGTTGGCGCATCTTGTGTTGGGGGAAAAGTAAATGGTAAGAATGTCACGATCAGGTATGTCCTTCAAAACGGTGACCATGTCTCCATCATCAGGTCGAAAAATCAGAAGCCCAAACAGGACTGGCTCTCATTTGTGGTGACCAGCAAGGCAAAAGCCAAGATAAAGCAGGCACTGAATGAAGAGAGAACAAAAGCTGCAGCCGAAGGAAAGGAGATGCTGATGCGCCGCCTTAAAAACTGGAAGATAGCTTATGGTGATTCGGTAATCCAGAGACTTATTGTCCATTATAATCTCAAGACAGCCCAGGATCTTTACTGCAATATCGAATCGGGAAAGACTGACCTGCTGCAGATTAAAGAAATTCTTCTGAAAACCGATGATACCCAGGTCGGTGTTACCGAACCTGAACCGGCAGAAAAGGAAAGCAGGGAAGTGGTGGGATCCCAGTATTCGGATTATCTTATAATTGAGGACAGGATAGAAGGACTCGATTATAGACTGGCAAAATGCTGCAATCCTGTTTTCGGTGATAAAATTTTCGGTTTTGTAACGATATCGGAAGGGATCAAAATTCACCGGACAGGCTGTCCGAATGCACATAACCTGATCTCAAGATATCCCTACAGGGTTGTGGTCGCAAGATGGACAAAAGCCAAAGGAACCCCCTCATTCAATGCTGTTATCAGAATAACAGGGGTTGACGATATCGGAATAGGAAATAAAATTGCCGACATCCTGGCAAATTACAATGTCAGTGTCAGGAACTTCAGCTACGGCATGGATGAAGGAATGTTCCAGGGTACGCTCAGCATAATGGTTCCCAATAACGATGTCCTCTACGGAATCATCAGGAAGATTAGCTCAATAAAGGGAGTCATCAAAGCCCTTAGGCAAACAAGCGAATAGAATTAATCCCGTAAACTTTTCAGCATGCTTTTCAAAACACTGTTATTCGTTTCACTTGCTCCGGTTCTCATAATAGCATTTTATATTTATAGCCGCGACAGATATGAGAAAGAACCTTTTTCCATGCTGATAAAGGCTTTATTTGCAGGGATTTTGACTGTTATACCTGCAGTCATAATTGAGAAGGTTCTGACAGGGCTTTCACCTCTTGGGGATGGATTGGCCTATGCAGGATATACTGCCTTTGTTGTTGCCGGATTTACTGAAGAGCTTATGAAGTTCCTGGCATTTTATTTCTTCTTCTGGAAAGATAAGAACTTCAACGAGAAATTCGACGGAATTGTTTATGCGGTTTATATCTCCCTTGGTTTTGCAGCAATTGAGAACATTCTGTATGTGTTCACCGGCGGTGTGGGAGTGGGGATTGTCAGAGCCCTTACAGCAGTGCCCGCTCATGCACTTTTCGGAATCATGATGGGATACTATTTCGGTCTGGCCCGTTTTAATGCCACGCTCAGGTCACTGAACCTGATTCTGGCTTTTCTCCTTCCTTTTGTCTTTCATGGGTTGTACGACTTTATCCTTATGAGCAATTCCCAGCTTTTGCTTACTGTTTTCATTCCATTGTTCGCCTATTTCTGGGTAATGGGATTCAGGAAAATGTCGCGGCTGTCGGATGCATCCATTTTCAGGAATAATTCCGGGCGGAGAACAGATTAATGTCAGTATCTCTTGTCTGGTTTTACCGGCAGTTTTGCCAGTTTCTCGGCTTCAAGCGACGGGAATCCCGACTCTTCAGTGACTTTACCAAGTATGAGGTATGTTCCGCTTCCCCTGAATGGATAGTCTTTCAGGGATTGTGAAAAATGAGTGGTATCAAAGAAATTGCCTTCGCTGTCGATAAAGCATCCGAAATTCATCCATTCCCCCTTGCTGGTTTTTATGTATTTGATCGTAACCAGGTGACCTGCCATTCTGACCTTCCTGCCTACATGCCGCAACATCTCGCGTGCTTTTATCTCACCGCGGAATGATGTTTCCAGCATGTCGAACCAGCTTACCGATACGGGGAACCCGAAGAGTTCAATTTCGTCGTATGCATCATCCATGGGATTGTATGCCAGGTCGGGCAGGGTGAAGTTCCTTGCGGGAAGTGAAAAAAGAGGCCGGATGTTTTCAGCAGAGCCTTTATTCATCATCATATGTGCTTCCCATAGCAGAAACGCCTTTTTTTTGCCGGTGAACCTGAAAGCTCCCGTCCTTATCAGCAGGATAACCTGTTCAAGTCCGGGGCATACCCTGGAAATAAAATCATTCAGGTCGCTGAACGGGCCGCCTGCGTTCCTTATTTCCTCGATCGATCTGGCAAATCCTTCCTCAATGTTCAGGATATGTATGAATCCGAGGTAAATATCTGTTCCGTATATGGTTGTCTTATATGTGCTTTTATTCACGCATGGAGGCTGGATGTTCGCTCCGTATCTTCGCGCGTCATGGACGTACACCCAGGTTTTGTAGAAACCTCCGAAATTATTTATCACGGCAACCATGAACTCAAGTGGGAAGTGGGCTTTCAGATACAGGCTCTGAAAGCTCTCAACGGCATATGATGCCGAATGTGCTTTTGAAAATGAATAACCGGCAAATGATTCGATCTGCCTCCATACCTCCCTGGTTATCTCTTCGCTGTAGCCCTTTTCGCGGCAGTTTGAGAAGAATTTGTCTACTATCCTCTGCATTTCCTGTTTTGACCGGTGCTTCCCGCTCATGGCCCTCCTCAGGGTGTCGGCGTCTGAGAGATCAAGTCCCGCAAAATGGTGGCAAACCTTCAGCACATCTTCCTGATATACCATCACTCCGTATGTCTCTTCAAGCTGTTCTTTCATTACCGGGTGGATGTATTTGAACTTGCCGGGATTATGAAACCTGTAAATATACTCTCTCATCATTCCCGAGCGCGCCACTCCCGGACGTATAATTGAACTTGCGGCCACAAGAGTCGGATAGTCTTCACACCTTAGTTTCTGCAGGAGGCCACGCATCGAAGGGCTCTCTACATAAAAGCATCCCTTTGTCTCTCCCGTTCTCAGGAATTCCTTTACCCTGGGATCGCTTTTGAATTTCTGGATCGAATGCACGTCAACATCAATAGCGCGGTTTTTCATTATTATTTCAGCGCTTTCACGGATGTGGCCTATGCCCCGCTGGCTTAATATATCAAGCTTTTCAAATCCTATCTCTTCGGCAGTGTACATGTCCCACTGGGTTGTGGGAAAGCCTTTCGGAGGCATGTCGAGAGCAGTATAACAGGTCACGGGCTCTTCCGAGATCAGGATTCCCCCGGCATGAATGCTTCTCATGTTCGGGAAGTCGGCTATTTTCAGCCCTGTCGAGAAGATCAGATCAGTGATCTCGTTCCTGTTGGTTTCAGCCGATGGATTATCGATCAGTGAATCAATCTCTTCCTTCGGAAGACCATGCACCTTTCCCAGTTCCCGCACAATCGACTTTCCCCTGAAAGTGCTCATCATTCCCAGAAGTGCGGTATGACTGTACCCGTATCTTTTAAAAATATAATCTATCACTTCGTCTCTTTCTTTCCATGAATAATCAATGTCAAAGTCGGGAGGAGAGCTCCTTTTCGGATTTATGAAGCGCTCGAAGTAAAGGTTTAGATCAATAGGGTCAACATTTGTGATCTTCAGGCAGTAAGCGATTATTGAATTTGCGCCGCTTCCGCGGCCGACATGGTAGAATCCCCTTGCCATTGAATATCTGACAATATCCCAGGTTATAAGGAAGTATGCGGAGAATCCGAGTTTGTCGATAATTTCAAGTTCATGCTGAATTCTTCTTTCAGCCTCGGCATTCTGTTTGCCGTACCTGTAGATCATACCGTCCCATGCCAGCTTCTCAAGTAAAAGCCTGTCATCATACCTGCTGGCCGAAAAGACTTTCTTGTTCTTGATGCCTTCAAGGTCGAAGTTCAGACAGCAGTCACTGAGAAGCATTTCAGTGTTGCCGGTTATCCATTTGTTCTCCTCCCGGAAGTGTCTGAGGGTGGCCGGATCCATAAAGAACTCATCTTCTCTGGCGCACTGTGATGGCCTGAGATGGCTTAACAGTATGTTATTGTCGATGGCTCTTAGGCTTCTGTGAGTGAAGATCTCATCTTTCGACGAGAAGGTTACCGGCTGAAGGAGCACCATTGATTTCCTGTCGGCCGAATGATCAAAAGTAACCAGGCTGTTGATCTCCCGGGGCTTTATTCCGATCCGCTCATTTTCCGACAGTTTTCTGCCCGGCCTTTTGCTCAGGGGGTAGATTACGTACGATTCTGAGAACCCGGGTGCCGGAAATGGGATCTCTGTCTTTTCCGAATTGATTTTTGAGAGAAACTCGTTTAATTCCCTCAATCCTTTGTTATTCCGGGCTATCCCGATATATTGGAGCTCATTCCCGTTCCTGAATTCTATTCCTGCCACGGGTCTTATTCCGTTTTTAAGGCATTCGCCTGCGAACTCCGGTATCGCTGTGGAATTGTTTATGTCGGTGAGGGCAATGGTTCCGGCATTTGCATCGATGGCGCCCTGCACAAGCTGTCCGACGGACATCATGCCGTAGCGCAGGCTGTAATATGAGTGACAGTTCAGATACATTTTTTAACAGATCAAGTGACTGGAGTGCCTAAAGTGACTGGAGTGCCTAAAGTGCCTAGAGTACTTAGAGTTAATGGGATAATAACTTTAAGTACTCCACACTTTAGCTCACTCTACACTTAAAATCCGTACATCGCATAGCCCTTCAGGCGTTCCTCCATTATTTTTTGCTCTTTTAACGCATTTTCAAGCTGTTTAACGGCTTTTTCCTCCCTTTCCTGTATTGTCATCACCCCGGCAGCTCTCCTCACTGCATCGGGCCCAAAACGCCTTCTGAGTTTATCCATGGCCATGTAAAGACTTACCTTTTCAGGAGTGTCGTCGAACATGTCGAGCTGCTGTACGCCCCTTACCAGGTAGCTGAATCTGACCCCTATAAGCCTTATAAGCATCCTTCGCTGGTAAAGCTTTGAGAACAGTTCTTTTGCGACCTCTGTGAGCACATGGTCGAAAGAGGTGTATGGTATCCTCTTCTGAAGGGTGTGGGTGTCAAAATTTGAATATCTGATCTTGACGGTTACGCACGACGTCAGCTTCTCCTGCTTCCGGAGATCATAGGCAATCCTTTCCACCATGCCGGCAATGAGCTGGTTCAGCCTTGCAATGTCGGTGGTGTCTTTTTCAAATGTATGTTCGGTGCTGATGGATTTCTGCTCTGAGTAGCTTATGACAGGAGTCGGGTCTATGCCGTTGGCTTTCTTCCATATTTCAATTCCGTTTTTACCCATCAGCCTCTCAAGCATTTCAGCCGGGATGTTCCTGAGCGTGTATATTGTTGCAATGCCCATCGAACGGAGAACATGGTATGTTTTCTGGCCAATCATCGGTATCTTGCTGATCGACAGTGGATCAAGAAAGGGGAGGACTATCTCTTTGCCTATCTCAATTTCGCCGTTCGGCTTTGCCTCTCCGGCTGCAATCTTCGATACCGTCTTGTTCACCGAGAGGCCTGTCGATACAGGCAGCCCCGTCTCTTTTATTATGTACTGCCTCAGTTCATGCGACCATTTGTGGGATCCGTAGAAACGGTCCATTCCCGTAAGGTCAATGTAGTGCTCATCAATCGATGCTTTCTCATACAGAGGTGACTTTTCGGCAATTATTTCCGTTACCATGTTCGAATACTTGCTGTACGACTCCATATCACCGCGTATGACAATTGCATCGGGACACATGTTCCTGGCCATTTTCATGGGCATTGCTGAGCTTACCCCGTATTTCCGGGCTTCATAGCTGCAGCTCGAAACCACGCCCCTGTCCGACATGCCTCCTATGATGACAGGCTTTCCTGTAAGCCTGCTATTCTTCAGCCTCTCAACAGACACGAAAAACGTGTCGAGATCAAGATGAAGTACCGTTCTTTCTATGTTGCCCGCAATGAACATGTCAAAAGTGCCTAGAGTGCCTAGAGTGCCTAGAGTGCCTAGAGTACTTAGAGTTGATGGGATTATAACTTTAAGTACTCTAAACTTTAGCTCACTCCAAACTTTTTCTGCCAATTATTTGCTTATTTCAAAATAATACCTTATGTTTGATTAAAAATTAATCAATATTATGATTACAATATAATCAATTTTTTTAATATGTACTTTACTTCCAACATAAAATTTCTGAGAAAAAGAAGGGGCAGGACCCAGGATGAGGTAGCTGCCGCCCTTAACCTCAAACGTTCAACGCTCAGCGGTTATGAGAACGGTGTGGCCCAGCCCGGAATAGAGATACTGGTATCTTTTTCGGGATATTTCAACATGTCGATAGATACCCTTCTGAAAATAGATATGACAAAACTCTCGGAAAGCCAGCTGGGTGAACTGGAACGGGGATATGATGCGTATATAAAGGGAAGCAACCTGCGCGTGCTGGCGACAACCGTCAACTCAGAGAACAGGGAAAATATTGAGCTTGTGGCAGAAAAAGCAAAAGCTGGCTATACGACAGGCTATGCCGATCCGGAATATATCGGCGAACTTCCGGTGTTCAGGCTTCCTTTTCTGTCTGATAAAAGAAAATACAGGACTTTCCAACTTAAAGGCGACTCCATGCTGCCAATACCCGACGGATCATGGGTGACCGGTGAATACGTTCAGGACTGGTCCGGATTAATCAGCGGCAAAGCATATATCGTGTTCACTGTAAATGACGGTATCGTCTTTAAAATAGTTGAGAACAGGCTTATGACCGATGGCAGGATCGTCCTTTATTCACTGAATCCCGTCTATGAACCCTATGAGGTACATATCAATGAAGTGAAAGAAATCTGGAGATTCGTCAACTATATAAGTGATGAGCTGCCTGAACCTGTTCTGCCCGAGAAACAGATAATCCAGTCCATTGCATCAATGAAAAACGACCTTGAAAGAATAAAGGCCAAACTGGGAAGGGATATCTCAGATATAAGCGAAATCAGCTGATCAGCATCCGTATTGCCAGCATACCCATTTCCCGGTTTTGAAGCTGACAGGCAATTCCTTGTTTGCAGCTAAATTCTCCAGGTTGAATTCCACATGAGGTAATTCCATCAATGATTTGATATCCTTTTGGTTATCTTTGATATCAGAAGTCATTATTATAAACATCCCCGGCTCAATGGAATATCTGAGAGCCGGTGATTCACAGACTATCGGAGTCCCTTCCGGAACAAACTCCATTATCCTCCCGAATGCTACTGAGAGGTATTCATCTTCAGCCCTGACAAAATAAACTCCCGAAGCTCCTGCTTTCAGCATCCTCGAGGTGTCCTTGCCGGTCCCCGGATTGGTTTCCTGAAAAATATCATACCCCTGATTCCTCTCCACCTCATTAAGGCCGGGAGTCGTATCGTGCAGGTGGGGAGTGATCTTCACGGCAACTATGCCGGTATACCTGAATTGTTCA
>CAZTDW010000120.1:0-12349 GCA_964611835.1 uncultured Rikenellaceae bacterium
ATTTTAAGAATGGAAATTTATAATACTCCGTTCTCCGGGAGTTGCTAATAAGTATTTAGAATAATGACCAAATATTAAAATTCAAAGATCTATTCCTGCGGTTGCATCAATCCACCTAATTTTTCATGCTCAGCAAGATATTTCAACTCCATATCCCGGAACAGGATTTTGAACTCCGTATCATTCCGCAGGTTGTCATAAATAGGGGAGTATTTCATATCTGTTATAAGAAACAGGGGACATACTTTTATTTTCGAAAATTTCCTGAGATGTTTATATGCTTTTTCCTTGTCTCCCTTAAGTGAATACATTATGCCGAGATCCAGATCTGCAAATCCCCAGGCAGAATACCATCTGCCGTATTTCAGTGAAACTTCACTCAGCCTTTTCTGTTCATTGTACCATCTTTCAGCTTCTTCCTCAAAACCATTCATTTTGTATGCATATCCGATCGGAACCATGCTGCTTGTCTGAAACTCTCCAATGGTATTCAGTATTTCAGAGAACTTCCTGAAATAGGCCAATGACTCCCGGTACTCTCTTTTAAACAAATATGAAAGTCCAAGGATCCTGAGAGCCTCCCTGTTATTTGTATCTATTGAGTAACTCTTCATTGCCAGATCAACAGCCTTGTCAAAATGGCCATTTACCATTTCAAAATACGCTATATGGTTAAGGAATTCTATTGAATCATTTTTCAGGTCAAAAGCTTCATTGAAATATTTCTTTGCCAACTGTGGAAATCCTGCAAAATTGCCATATACAATACCCAGCCAGTAAAGTGTTGTGGGAAGCTGTTCACCCCGTTCAACTTCAGCCGCCTTCTCGTAAAAATTTAAAGCTTTGGCGTAATCGGCGTAGTAGTTATTCCAGCTGTAAATTGAAGCCAGGACATAATAAGTAACCCAGTAACCCGGATTTATTTCCAGTGATTTGTTACACTCTTTAATGGCCTGATCATGCTTTCCCGTTAGAGAATAATATTCACCTCTGCCAAGGTAACCCGGCCAGTAATTGCGGTCATACATCATGGATTTGTCTGCAAGGATAAGGAGTGAATCCATATAATCCGCCGAATAATACGACGAATAGTAATGTCTGGCTTTGAAAACAATAAACAGTCCACTGTAAGCAAAGGAGAAAGTCGAGTCGAGAGCCAGTGCTTTTTTGAACAGAACTTCACCTCTGTCAAATCTTTTATTATAGTAACACTCATTAAAGCCCTTCAGATAATAATCATAGGCAGTAAGGCTGGATGTAGGTATCCTATCCATGGCCTGCATTTCTTGCGGTGTCATGCTGACTTTCAGCGTTGCAGCAATTTTTCTCGCCACTTCACTCTGGATATTTATAATATCCTCTACTCCCCTGATTTCACGTTCGTATGTTTCAGCCCATATGTGTTTATCGCTTTTTACTGCAATAAGCTGTACGCGCAGCAATAATTTGTTGTTGAATTTCTGGCCGCTGCCTTCCAGCAGGTAATCGACGTCAAGTATTTTACCTATCTCGGATGCAGGAGTGATTGTTCCGCGGAATTGTTCGACCGAGGTCCGGGATACCACCCTCAATTCATTTATCCTGCTTAGGTTGGTGAGTATTTCATCCACAATACCGTCAATAAAATACTGGTCTTCCTGGTTGATGCTGAGATTTTTAAATGGCAGGACAGCAATGGGGATTTCCTTTTTTTTAACGTTTGCGGGATTTTTGTAATTATAAAAGAAGGATCCTGCAGCTATTAGTACGATGATAATAAATGACGAAAGAAACAGCACCCGTTTTTTCTTCCGGTTAATGCCATTTACCGGTTCTGAATGATGCGAGGTTATGGCAGGTTCCTTTTTATGAATCGGTTTATTATGGATATCATGAAGTTTTCTTTTCCTGACTTCTCCGGGAGGAAATCCGAAGAATTCATGAAAGCAGGTGTTGAAGTATGCAGGGCTGCTGAACCCTGTCCTGTATGCAACTTCGGCGGCTGTCAGATCTTCACTGGACAGCATTTCCAACGCTTTTGTGAGGCGTACATCCCTGATAAACTGGGTTATCGTCTTGCCGGTTGCAGACTTAAGGGTTTCTCTTATCTTCCGCTGGCTAAGACCAGCTGCTTTGGAGAGTTCAACCGGTCCGAAATTTTCATCCCTGATATTGGATATAATTGTTTCAGTCAGTTTATCAATCAACAACCGGTCATTTAGCTGATAAACGCTCATACCTCTGTTTGATTTATTCAAAACTGTGATTATCAGGCGATGTGGTATAATTTACGAAAAAAAAATCAATTATCTGCCAAAAAGTGAAAGAAATAGTGAAGCAATTGAAAGTCTTGATCAAAAAACTGATATGTATAAGGCCAGGTTCAGACCGAACTTTGCAGAAAAATCTGATATGAAAAAAATGAAATTGCTTAGTATTATGGGCATACTGTTTGCCTTAACAGCATGCACTAAAGACGGGTTTATTCCCGGTGACTCCGGCACAAAGTTTAACAGGGAGTTAAACGCAGGTGGTTATGGTCATTGCGGAGAGGTCATTCAGGTTGCAGAACCCAATGGTGAGGATGATACTCAGAGTTTTATTGACGCTTTTGAGGAGGCTGTAGCAGCAGGACCAGGCTCCCTGGTACAGCTTGCTGAGGGAACCTATATTATTGGTTTCGTTGAGGTCAGGGATTTTGTGGGATGTTTTGTGGGAGCAGGGAAAGGTAAATCTGTAATTACCAGTAAACCGGATTTGCCTTGTGATCCGATCTGGGGAAGAAACCTTCAGCCGGCTTTGATCAGGTTTACGGGAGGAGATATTACCATAAGGGACATGACCTACCAAATCGAAGATGGAAGTCCATGTGAATCAGGCGGAGACCTCACATGCATATTGTCACTTTCAGATTTCAGCGGAGAATATATTCCTGAAAAACGGCAAATAAATTGTGACATAAAAGATGTTGAGTTTATAGGTGGCTTAGATGAAGGAACCGGAATTGCTGGATCACCTTGCAATGTTATCATGGCGGTTTATTGCGGATCAGATGTTGTTAGTCCCGGAGATTATTTCCCATTGTCAACAGGGAATGTGTCAGTCACCGATTGCTACTTTGAAAATTGTATCTGCGGTCCGGATGCCTGGGCTTTTGATAAAAATTCAGTGGTCAAATTTGAAAACAATGTCATTGAAGGGGGACTCCAGCAAATATTCGTTGCGGGATGCATGGGGACAAAAGTCAGTGTCAAAGGAAACAATTTAAGCAATGGAACCTTTACGTGCATATATCTTGATGGCTTTGATTTCTGGTACTATCCTGGATTGCTACCCGAAGAATCGACAAGGTACGTAGTGACGGGCAACACAATTAATTGCGCATCCGGAGCTGTTGCCCTTTATATCAGAGATTTGTTCCGACTCGCTGATCCTTTGACCGTTCCTCCGCAATTGTTTGATATTAGAAATAATGTCTTCGTTACTGAAGAAGGTACGATACCAGATCCCCTTTATTTCGAAATAAGGCAGAGTGCTGTTGGAATTGAAGCGCTCAATGTAAAGGATGCACTTATAACGAATAATTTGTTTAAAGGAACCGGAACAGCGGGGATTTTTATAGACGGTTATGAGGACAGTAATAGTTACGCAGAAGGAATTAAGCTGCTTTCCAATGATTTCCGCAACGCAGATTATTCAGATGAGACAGTATATCTGGGACCATACAGCAAGGACTGCAATGTAGTTGGCGTAAGTGAAGATGATGTTGTGGATGATGGGGTGAACAATTTAGTAATTGGAGCCAAAATGCGCAGATCAGGCAAGCATTTAAATCTACATCTGAGATATGAAAATGAGCAAATCCATGGTAAACCTCCGGTTTTTATAAGGTTTTAGGGAAGTTCTGAAAACATTTAATACAAAATCTGATTTTCTGCAATTTGATAGATTCGGTATCAAAAGTCCTATGAGTTACCTTAGTGTTGCCTTCGGCGCCTTTGTGGTTAAACATAAATAGTTAAACCACAAAGGATAATAAAGGTCCCGATAGCTATCGGGAGCACGAAGGGCCCAAAGGAAAACAAAACCGATTTATTGCTTTTAGTACAGCCTCGTTACCATTCAGGTTGCCGCTGACCAGGGGTTTACACCAACAGCTATTCATGTTGAAGATTCAAATGGTACAAGATAAATATTACCTGCCTGACAACGCGGTAAAAATTGCATAAGCAACACAGGTGCACCAGAAAATGACATATTTCAATAATTTTCTATGCGCTTAAGTCGATATGCTTTAGGAATTTATCTCAAGACAACCAATTTTAAGTCTATAATAGCCGGTGGAGCAAACCTGCTTTCGGCTGGTCGGATGTCTATTAAGGTTAAGTAAGCCTCTCTTGAACAAAGGATCAATACATTCTTCAGGACTTTCCGACCTGTGCCTTCCCCCTTTGGCTCCAAACCTTATTTACTTGTATTTCCAGACTGATCAACTGCCACAACATGATAATAATATTAAGGCATGTTGTGAACAGAAATATCCCTGAATGAATTCTCTATAGTGGTGCCGATCTGCTTTTCCGGAGATATCTCAACCTCGGGTTTTTCAGATCTGTAAATCCTGTAATAGCAGAAGTCTTTTTCAGTATTCGGATCCCAGGTAAGAAATGCCCTGTCGCGGCCTTCATCCTTTCTTCTCTCTGCTTTTAGGTTCTTAATATCTGCAGGAGGATCATCATCATATGATGTTGTATAAACAACAAGTGACTGGGGCGGAATCAGGTCTGAAAGAGTGTTGCTTTTGAGGGATATCTTACCACAGGGATCCTGCAGATCGGCAAAATAATTGAAGGGCACATTTTCAGGGTCATAAAGGTATTTTCTGAAAGGCTTGTCACCGGAAAGAGGACCCATGCTTATTTTAACATTTGTCGGAAGATCGTTCCTGTTTACGACAGCCACAGAAACCGAACCGTTCTCTTTGTTTTTGATGGCTGAAATCCTTATAAGCGAATCGGAAGATTCCACTTCATATGCTTCCGAGGGGCCTCTGAAAAACTTGGTCAGCAATCCAAGGCAGTAATAACTTGGTTTTGTTGTATAATTGTCTATTTCCCAGTGGTATAACCCCCACTTGTTTGTGCGGTGACTGGTGGTCGGAAAGGGAAAATCGCTGAATGTCCAGTAACCGCATGCATACACGCCTGCATTGATAATGGCCATTATGGCTTCAGAGACCTGTATGCCCATGTATGTCTCAAGCGGAAGATGATTGTACATATTGGCATCGTGCATTATGGAATCGATGATATTGCTGTTCTGTTTTGCACCGAATTCCCCTACGATGAACATCTTGTTTTTGCTTTTTGCAAGATCGGTTCCCCATTTGATCTTTTTATAGAAGTAACTGTAAAAGGAATTGTCGAAAAGATCATAGTTGTTAATGTAATGGTGTCCACCGTAGATACCTGTTATGCTGTCCATATTGTTTGCCGCCCATTCTATTGTCGGCCAGTATTCGAAAGGAGAGGCATCAGAAGCCAGAAGCTCAATGTCAAGGCCCCTGGAATTAAGTTCGTTATAAAGCATTCCCTGGATCTTTTTGAAAAAATCCAGGTCTTTTGTCATGGAAGCCCACTCGCCCAGGGATAGTTCATTGGCCATGCAGTAGTACGTTATATTGCTGAAACCTTTGGTCTTTTTAAGGTATTCCAGATTGTCAACCTCCTTTTTTACATATTCCTCCTCATTTTTACCTTTCTGAAGGCAGTTATTATGGAAAGTAGTAATGTATATTTCGGTGTTTGTCTCCTTAAGCACATCCAGGAACCAGGATACTTCGTCTATCTTTTTGAAATCCCATGTACAATCATCCGGAACTCGTGCAAATGAAGGATTCAGTTCTTTCCATCTTTTGGCAAATACCTGCTCATAATTCCACCGCGATGCTTTATGCATGTGATCAAACACATCGAATCCTACTCCGCCGAAATTCTCATTTACCAGGGTGGTTTTAATATCCACATCAGCCCTAACAGGATTGATTTTCTGGTTTCCCTGCCGGGTACAACCCAGCATAATAATGATGATAAGTGGTAACAGACGAAAAATTTTCATGACAGAAGGTTTTGGTTCACCTACAAATTAATAAATTTTGGCTTAACTTCTTATTCACAATGCAATAAATAGCAAATTATTTTTAGCGTAATGCAGCATTAACCTGCAAAAGCAAATGAAACCCCCAAATTTTCCAGTTTATTCGTTGGTTGAGAAATAAAAGAGTTTGTATCAGAAGCCCTTGGGGCCTCATTGTGTTACCTTCATCACCTTCGTGGTTAAACACAAATGGTTTAACCGTAAAGGATAACAAAGGATGACACGTGGCACGCCAGGAAAACAAAGCCAATTTAACCAGGTATAAATTTGACCGTTTCCGGCCCTTAACCTATGAACCCGGCGGTATCAGTGCCTCCAGAAGAGGTTTGCGATACTGTTCACTTTTCCGGTCATAAATGCCGAAAAACGATCCCTCGAAACACCAGTAGGCCCAGCTCATTCCCATCTGCTCGGCCAGACGGGTCAGCGTGTGTGTGTACAGTGCGCGGGAATCCATATCGGCAATGCTGTCCGACCCGAA
This sequence comes from uncultured Rikenellaceae bacterium, assembly GCA_964611835.1. Taxonomy (GTDB): domain Bacteria; phylum Bacteroidota; class Bacteroidia; order Bacteroidales; family VadinHA17; genus LD21. Next base: position 6,617 of record CAZTDW010000120.1, read on the forward strand.
CTCATTCAGGTAAAGCGGCCTGTTATTGTCAGCACCCCATGCTGCCATGGCATAGAAATCGCGCAGGAGTTCGTGTTTCTGTACCGCTGTATTCGTCCATGTGGTCCCCACCCAGGCCTCAGCACCATCGACATAGGTCGCACCCTGGTGGGTGAACTGAAGCGGTTCATAACAGTGAACAGACACTATGATGTTATCATCGTCCTCGGGAAGCTTCATATTCGGTAGCGCAAAAACCCGCTGCCAGCATTCCGGACCGGCAACGATCATCCTTGTGGGATTGGTACGGCGGATAATGCTGATCGCTTCGTTCTGAAGCTCGTTCCACCGGACTGGTCCCAGGTAGTTGGATGGTTCGTTCATCACCTCGAACAGAACTTCGGGAGGAAAGTCCTTGTAATGATCGGCAATCTGTTCCCAGAGTCCAAGAAACCTCTTTGTGCTGTGTTCCAGGGTTTCGTTTGAAGTCTCCCTCCCGACAAAACTTATAAGCGGGTAATAATGAAAATCCAGCACTATCAGCAGATTTCTAGATAATGCCTGATTTATTGCCCAGTCTACTTTTTCAAAACATGACGGTTCGATGGTATATGGCGGTTCCTCAAGAGAAAACGCAGACCACCGTATTGGAAGGCGTATTGAGTTGAATCCGGCTTCTTTTATTGCCTGGAAATCCTCTTCCCGGATATTCAGTCTGCCCGAACCACCCAGGTTAACTCCCCTGCCCAGACGTTCGTTCATCTTAAATGCGACTTCTCTCCCGGTAACTGCTTCCTTTGATTTGTCACCGGATTTCTTCAGAACTCCCGGATCATTGCAACTGGTTATCAGAAAAAGAGTTGCTAGGGCGATGCCGGCTATGCCAGCTAATTGGTTATTCAGCATGATTTCACCTTTTTATTGGTTAGTAAGCAATAGATATTAGTTATCTGCCTGAAATTAGTTATTTTATTCTTTAACCTTAATAATTTTATAATCCACAAAGAAGAAATCTTTTTTTTACCTGGAATGATCTTTATCTCATTTAACCTCTTCGATCTCAAATAACCTGCTGTCATATTTATTTGTCATCCTGACCTTAAAGCCTTTTTCATGCAGATCCTTACCTGACATTCTGGTTATTTCCCTGTAATTGGGAGCCTCTTTTATTATATACTGTCTTTTGTTATCCAGCCCGGGTACAGAAACGGTTCTTTCATCATCAAGTGAACCATGCCGGAATATTCCAACTATGCCTCCACCTTTCGTGTCGGTATTAATCCGGGACCACCCATCCCAGTTACCTTCAGCCGGTTCACCAAAGCCCGGCAGATCCTGCCGGAACATGTCATAGTTGTATTTCCCCTGCATGGTCCTTAGCCAGTCGGTCCATACCTTAATCTCAGCTCTCTGCTCTTTAGATAATTTCATTGGATCGCCGCAAACGATCGGGAAAGAGCCAATAAGTGATTTCAACTCCTGAATAAAATCCGGACTATCAACGGCCATATTTCCAATTAGTAATGAAGATGCCGGCATTGCAGGAGATTTCCACCAGGAAAGATTGCGAATCCGGAAAGCACCTACGGGGAAAGGTTCCTCTATATTGGTAAGCCAGTTACCTTCAGCATGCTGAAAAAACGCATAGTCACACAGTTGTAATTTTCATACTGTCTCAAATGTGCAATCAATATATAATTCAGGCGCCTCATGATGTAATTCATCGAAAAGTTCAAATAAGCGTTCATAGATTATTATGAAAGATTCTTCCCGGTCTTTATGATATGGATGATCTTTTGCTGAGCAGCCAGATCGTCTGTAATCAGTAATATAAGCACTTGTTAATACGGAAAGATCGAGTTTTACATATTTTAATCCGCATTCTTTTACAATCTCAAGAATCTTGTTTTTTATATAATCTTTCCATTCAGTGCCGAAACACATAGTGGTCATTTCCGATCCTCCCGAGTGTAAATCTGCCGGATCCCCCTTCTCATCTTTAACAGCCCATTCAGGATGATCCTTATATACTTTTGAAGAACTCCTTGACGCTGTTCCGACACTTATCCATAATCCTGATTCTATACCCATTTTTTTGGTTTCAAGAAAAACAGGCTTAAGACCTTGCGGGAAAATTGTTCTGTTTATGATCCAGTCACCCAGATTAACATCCCAACTTAGATTTTTATTTATGTTACCTTCTGTAACATACCACCCGACATCAATTGTAAAATGCTGGATGCCACATTCAGCAGCTGCTTTACCTGCCATGATTATCGTTGAATCATTAAATTTATCACGATAACCCCTCCAGGTATTGAATGCTATAACCGGCCTGTTCCTGAATTCAAATATACGAAGCCCCATATGCCTCCTCTCAAAATCTGCCAGGGATGTATTCATTATCATTGATGGATCGGAGGTATTGGTATAAGGTATTACAAAAACCCGGGGGCTCTTCCATTTTTCGCCCGGTCTGATATATTTTCGAAAAGGGTAAATGTCGTCGGTATGTGTGAGACCAATATTAGCATTATCAGGTCTGAGATTATACTCAATACGTTTTAAAACCCCAGGCGATTCGTTACCCAGAATGATGCCTGCATTTCTTTCATATGAATGGACTGCCAGCATTGGATCATCCCAGTTGCCTGTATATGTGCTTAAATGTTTCTGACGGCCATAATTTGAATATACAACAGACTCGACATAACCGAAGCCTAATATCAGCTTTTCAATATCGAATGATTCAAGCATTATTTCTTCTTTGGAATTGTTATGAATTGTTATCTGTTTCCTGATAACAGGAAGATCAGGGTACAGCAAATACATTACTTCCAGTTCAATATTTCTTAATTCTTTTGTCCCTTTAAGTTTCACTATGGTTCCTTTACCCTGGTAATCATCACTTGCAGGCAGAAAAGACATCAGTTCCCAACCTGATGTTCCATTATAGTTTTTACCATCGATCAGAAATGAGAACTCCTCTGATCTGTTACAGAAATTCAATTCATTGTTTTTTAGTTTAAGGCTCTTGGTAAGGAGACGACCATTTTCGACAGTGATTTCCCGATTTACAATGTCATTGTCAAGAGAAAGCGTTTTTTCATCCCACGCTGCATATTGCTGAGCCTGGAGACAGATCAGGGACGGCAGGCATGATATAGTGAAATACAGAATTACAGTTTTCATAATCCGATAGTTTTGTCATTTTCGCAGAAATTTTCTTTTTCTCTGAAGATGAGATAATTTGCATTACTCCCTTTAAGATTTCAGGTGTAAGGTATTTTAATCCGTTGGTCCAAAAGTTTGGGTTGATCCATTCCATTTTTACCATGAATTTCAAACCATGATCATATTTCCCTATAATTCGCCGTCAGAGAACTCAAAAACAGGAGACTTTTCGGGTTCCCCGGGAGGGAAATGGGTTCCGCTGACATAACAAACTTCGGTCATCCATATCGGGAAACAGGTTGTGTAATTCAGTAAGTGCGGAAAACTTATCCCAGTCATAACCTTTGGTCGTGATTAAAACTTATGAGTTTATCAGGAACTCCTACACTGTTATTTATTCCTCCACTGAATATAATCCTGCTCCATGTGGAGGTATAGTAACGGTGTACATGTTTTCAATTTTTCCGATTCCGGTTTTATTCCAAAGGTCCCTGACCCTTATACTATTTGCATTACCTGAATATTCAAGCGGAAGATCTATTGTCAGTGGTGTATTGCTAAGATTCATTACGGCAATGTATTTCATCCGGTTTTCCATGTTGTCGGCAGTCCAGATGCTGAGACTATCTGTAAAGCGTATCTCACGGTTGTTGGTGCTCTTCTGGTTAACGGCTAAAATATCCCTGTCCGTTAGCATTCTTAGCGTTAATCCATCCAATTCCATTAAGTTACCACCTATCATCAAGGGAGAACGGAAGATTGACCAAAGCGTCATTAAAGAATACTTCTCATTGTCTGTAAACCTGGAATATTCATTAACTGTCTCCTGTGGCGTCAGACCGATCTTTTCAGCCAACAGTCCGTCAGTACCATTGATTCGTAACTTTCCCAGCGGCAACATGTCACAGTCAGGCCAATGATTTGGCATTACGTAGTCCTGCCACTGTCTGCATAATTTCAAACTTTCAACTATGTAACTCCAGTCATCCCACATGTCACCTGAAATCCGCCATAAATTTGCATTTTGTCTCAGATGGTCTATCCGGTTTACAGAGACCGGCCCTGCAGAGAGGCTCAAAACGATTGGCCTGCCTGTCCTTTTTATAGCAATACTTACGGCTTCAATCTCCCCCTGGTGATATTTATTGAGCATGTCGTCGGCTTTAATATAATCGACTCCCCATTCTGCATACATTTCAATCAGTGAATTATAATATTCCTGAGCACCAGGTTTTGTCATATCCACAGTGACAAGGCCGTGGAACCAGGTGCAGGCATCAGCTTTCGTTGTAATATCCTTTGCCCTGAATACGGATCCTTTGACAGCCGTGTTCTTTTCAACAGCTTGCCAGGGCATCCCACGCATAATGTGAATACCGAACTTCAGACCCTTGCCATGAATATAATCGGCAAGGGTTTTTAGCCCGTTCCCATTAGCAGACGAAGGAAATTTTTCGATGTTCGGAATTAACCGACCGTAAGAGTCAATACACTGAGGGGGATTTCTTTTCCTGAAATTTGAAGTGTTCAAACCTTCTCCGTAATTCCATCCCATATCAAGTACGATATATTCCCATCCATAGTCTTTCAGGTGTTCAGCCATAAAATCGGCCGTAGCTTTAATCTGATCTTCAGTTACATCCATCCCAAAACAATCCCAGCTGTTCCATCCCATCGGCGGTGTTTCTGCCAATGTTTTACTGGTCTGTCCTGAAATGTTCAGGCACATTAATGCCAGTACAAAATATAAGATTTGCCTTTTCATTTGGTTATTTTAAATTTCCGTAGCCCAGCGATTCCATAATACCTTCCATGATTGATGCAGCTTTTTCAATCGAATCCATCAGATAACGGTGCGATTCTATCGATTCGAAATCATTTGTCCTTATTTTTTCTTCTCTCTTTTTCAGCTGCTCAATGGCATAAAGGCCGGTTTCCCGGGCAATCCTGGTCCACATGTTTACCCTGAGTATCCCGTCGCCCGGGAGCTGCCTTATTTCTTCATCTGACAGGCAGGAGGTTCCATGCAGAACCAATACCCGGTCACCGATCAGTTTCCGGATGTTACATGCCCGGTCTTTCAGATAAACGTTTTTACCAACCCCCTGAGACTGTTGTTCCGTACCAAGGTCGGCTACCAAAAAGTCAACCCCTGTCTTTTTCATGTAGTCATAAGCCCGTTCGGGGTAGTCGTCGACTGATATTCCCATTGCGTGTTTTTCATGAGCCTGAAAGACACTCAACTCATCCATTATTCCTTCAATAAGTACTTTATTTCTGTAATTTCTCACATAATCGGTGGTCAGATTCAGGTTATCCTTTAGCGGGTATTTTTGTGCGTCGAACATTACCGAAGCCAGGTATCTGGTGCCTTCGGTCAGGGCCCATTGATCCCTTACCGGGTCGGCATGGTCGAGATGGGGCAATACATGTAAACCGTAATAAGGAGAAGTGATATCATCTGCCAGCACTTTCAGGTGCTTCATGTTCGATAAAAATCCCAGTCGTGCATCCCTGGTCCAGGTAATACGCTGTGCCTGGGGCATATATTCGTAATTGAACGTCATGGCAACAGCCACT
>CAZTDW010000121.1:0-12333 GCA_964611835.1 uncultured Rikenellaceae bacterium
TTTTACCCTGCCCGAAAAAAGTTTTGAGGTGTTTACTCCGATGCTTGACATTGTTCCCCGGTTTGGGTAATATTTTGTATCCACAGTATTGATTTGATACTGATAATTAAATGAATATGAATTAAATGCCGTTCTCTGAAGATTGATGTTTGAGATATATTCGGGGACAAGATTAAAACTCTCCATACCGGCCGAAAGGATGCTCATCGCATTCAGGCCTATCATCTTGTTAAGACTGATTCCCCCGCTGTAAGTCCTGTTTGAAAACCGGCCAGTTTCTTCCCTGTATGTCATTGCCGGAATTATTGTATTATCAGCATTAAATGTCATTGACAATCCAAGCTCCTGGTTTTTGTCTATGAATTGCATGGCATTTAATCTGAACCTGAAGTACTGGCCGATAAATGCATCAACATCAATTGTACTTTTACGGGAAAAGAAATTTTTCAATGATGCATTAAGGATTATTCCTGATCTGATAGCATTGTCATAATGTACTGACCCATATATGATAGCTTTTTCCCTTTCAATACAGTTTATAACAAGGCGGAGCGAATCATTTACAGGTTCAATCCTGTAATTCACCTTTTCGAACCATGATTTTCCGTATAACAATTCTATCTTTTCCGTAATGTAGTGTTTGTTAATCAGTTCACCCGGATTTATGTCGAGGACACCCAGAATCTGCTCATCCGAATAAATGCTGTTTCCTCTGACCTTTATTTCATCGAACGCATAATACTGCCTGTCGAGTATGAATTCCGGAGTTTTCTGACTGCCAAGGCGGTCGAGGGAGTCGGCCAGCCTTTTGAAATATGGCTTGAATGGCAAAGCTGCCCTGTAACCCCTTTGAACTATTGAATCCACATTTGTAAACACGGTTGATGAATAGTCCTTAAGGTTCGGTTCGATTACGATATCCAGTTTTTTCTTTTGCACATTGTAATCAATCATACTCTGGAGAAATCCGATCTGCTTCAGTATTCCTGCGGCGGAATGCAGCTCTTCCTCCTTGTACCGGTGAAACCCGGTATATGATCCGATAATTATGTCCGCACCCATTTCCTCGAGTTCACTTACAGCTATGTTTCTTAGAACGCCTCCGTCAATAAGAAGGGATGTGTCAATAGTGACCGGGGTGAATATTGAGGGGACTGCCATGCTTGCCCTCATAGCTTCAGGAAGGTATCCTTTTTTAAGTTCAACGATGCTTGTGGTGATAATATCTGTGCCCAGGCACATAAAAGGTATCGGAAGGTCAAGGAAGTTGCTTATTCCGGCGGCAGGCCACGCATAAAAACTGAGCATATTCTCTATCTGCTGCCCGTTTATCAGACCTGAAGGGAGACTTATTTTTTTTGAGGAAACAGGCAATGACATGGCGCTGTTCCTGAAGTTATGCTTCTCAGTGAAAATGACTTTGTTCTCCGGCAGGTTATTTGTCAGAATGTAGTTCCAGTCAATGTTTTTGAATACTTTGTAAAGGCTGTCAGGGCTGTAGCCGATTGCATACATTCCTCCCACTATGCTTCCCATGCTTACACCGGTTATAAGGTCAGGCCTGAGTCCTGCTTCCTCCATAACCTTAAGCACTCCGACATGTGCCATACCAAGAGAGCCTCCTCCGCTCAGGGCGAGACCAATTTTGGGCCTGGTTCCATTCAGTTGCCCTGGAACGGACTGACCCAGGCATAACAATATTATAACCGGAAGAATTAACTTTATAGGATTTTCAGGGATCGTTTTCCTGAAACGGTTGAATAACAGACTCATAATGGTAACAACAATAATTATGTCTCATTATGTTATATTCAAGGCAAGATAGTAAATTTGGACATTTCTGAAATTTAATATTCAGGTTAATTTGAAAAAAGGTTGGCTTCCGGTAACAAGGAAAGAGACAGAACAGCTGGAATGGGATCAGCCTGATGTAATAATCTTCAGCGGGGATGCCTATGTCGATCACCCCTCATTCGGGCCGTCAGTGATAGGAAGGGTTATTGAGGATGAGGGATTCAGGGTAGCGATTGTTCCCCAACCCAACTGGAAGGATGATCTGAGAGATTTCAGAAAATTTGGGCCACCACGGTATTTTTTTGGAGTTACTGCAGGAAACATGGATTCCATGGTGAATCACTATACTGCTGCCAGGAGGTTGAGGTCAGATGATGCATACACACCAGGCGGCAAAGCCGGTTTTCGTCCCGATTATCCGACGCTGGTTTATACCGGGATCCTGAAGAAGCTCTATCCTGATGTGCCTGTAATGATAGGGGGTATTGAGGCATCGATGAGACGACTTACACACTATGATTATTGGAAAGATTTACTCCAGCCGTCATTTCTGATGGCAAGTGGTGCAGATATGCTCGTTTACGGGATGGCTGAACAACCTGTAAGGGAAATAGTCAGACTTCTAAAAAAAGGTGTACCATTCAGATCATTGCTTACTGTGCCCCAGACCTCTGTGATCATCGACAGGGAATTACCATTGCCTGTTAGCAAAAAATGGGACGATCTGTTTCTCCATTCGCATGAGGAATGCCTTGCCGACAAGAATCTTTTTGCAGAAAATTTCGTTGCTTTTGAGAAGGAATCGCACAAGATAAAAGCAGGCAGGCTTATCGAACCATGCCGGGGGAAGAACGTAATTGTAAATCCCCCTTATTACCCTATGACGGAGGATGAAGCAGACAGGATCTATGATCTTCCCTTTATGTATCTGCCGCATCCCAAATACAAGAACAAGGGTCCGATTCCTGCGTATGAAATGATCAAATTCTCTGTCAACATCCACAGGGGATGCTTTGGGGGGTGCAGTTTCTGTGCCATTGCCGCTCATCAGGGAAAGCAGATCGTGAGCCGGTCGGAGGGATCAATACTGAGGGAAATAGAGCGTATTTCAAACCATGAGGAATTCAGGGGCTATATATCTGATCTGGGCGGTCCATCGGCTAACATGTATGGCATGAAAGGGAAGGAAACAACCATGTGTCTTGCCTGTTCAAGACCTTCATGCATCTGGCCATCAGTGTGCAATAATCTGGATACAGACCATGAGACCCTGACAGATCTCTACAGGAAAGTCAACACTCAAAAAGGCATAAAGAAAGTCTTTATCGGAAGCGGAGTGCGATATGACCTGCTATTTTCCGAATGGAACATGAAAGCCGGGAAACATGAAGAAGAATATCTCAGGGAGCTCATCGTAAACCATGTCTCAGGACGTCTGAAGGTTGCTCCGGAGCATACTTCAGCAGGGGTACTGAGACTCATGCGCAAGGTGCCTTTTATTCTCTTCAGGAAGCTGAAAGAGAGATTTGAAAAGATAACAAAGGATAACGGCCTTAATTATGAGATAGTTCCGTATTTCATCTCATCTCATCCGGGTTGTACTGACAATGATATGGCAGAGTTGGTTTCAGAGGTCAGAAGCCTGGGAATAAAGCCTGAGCAGGTTCAGGATTTTACCCCGACACCCATGACTCTCTCCACGGTCATTTATTATACAGGTTTTGATCCCTATACCGGCAAAAAGGTGTATGTTGCCAGAAAGCCTGAAGAGAAAAAGCGTCAGAAGGATGCTTTCTTCTGGTACACAGATAAAACGGGAAAAGGAACCCTTAATAGGAAACGTTTACCTCCCAGTTCGCGGGTTCGTTAATGGTAAATTCAAAGTTGGCTTCAAACTGCGCTGAATGGAAATAATTCCATGCCTTGAATCTTACTATCACTCCAAGGGGGAACTGTGAGTTCTGAATCCCATAGCTTTGTCCGATCCGGTACTGTTCCCCGCTGTCGTGGGCAAGTGAGAAATCAATTATATCGAGATTTTCAGCTCCTCCTCTTGTAAACCTTATTCTTATAAAGTTGTTTGATCCGGTAAGCTTTTTAAATGATGATCTTGTAATACTGACACTCCGGGTGATCTGGTAAGGAGGAATCAGTTTTTCTCCGACATACCTGTCTCCCTTCCAGAAGCCGTTGAAGGTTGAATCCTTTCTTACGAGTTTGCCTTTGCCATCCTTGAACCCGTTCTGAAACTGACCTATGTAATAGGACCCGTCAGCCCAGGTGTAGGTTCCCCTGCCATGCGGCATGCCATTTCTGAACTGCCCGAAATATTTGTCAGTGCCTTCGGCAACTCCTCTTCCGTCGGCGAAGCCGTTTTTGCATTCACCGGAATAATTACCCGACAGTGCGGGATGTTTGACAACGCACGATTTCTCCTGGGCGGAAAGACCGGATACTGCAACAAAAAGCAGCATCCCTGACAGGAAAAGAGTGATTGTTTTTGTAAAATTTGATTTATAGTGAAGATTCATGTTTATCTCTTTTTGTGTTAAATTCTCATCCATAAAGTTACTAATATTATTGTTCCCTTGGGTTAACAGGTAAAAAAAACCGGGACTCTTATGAAATCCCGGTTTTTTGCTAACCTAAAAACCCATCATTTGAAAGCTTAATCATATTCCTTGATTATATTTTTGACGTCATCGGGGGCTACCCTGCCATAGGTTTTGTCGCCTACGAGCACAACGGGAGCAAGTCCGCAGGCGCCGACGCATCTTAGGCTCGACAGTGAAAACTTACCGTCTTTTGTCGTTTGCCCCACCTGCAGATGGAGCTCTTTCTTGAATTCATCAAGAACTTTCTCGGCACCCCTTACATAGCATGCTGTTCCCATGCAGATGCTTATAGGGTGTTTTCCCTTGGGAGTCATTGTAAAGAACGAATAGAACGTAACGACTCCGTAAATTTTGGCAACAGGAACACCCAGTTCAGATGAGATGACCTCCTGTATTTCTGCCGGAAGATATCCGAAATGTTCCTGACATCCATGAAGGACATTGATAAGTTCCTGGGGATCTTTATTGAAGGAAGCGCAGATTTCTTTTATTTTATCGATATCTTCCTGTCTCAATTCTATTTTAATACTTGACATAGCATTGGATTTTATTATTGACCATGAAGGTTCTTAACTAATGTTTTACAATGATTTTCTTTTTCTTGTCAAAATACCTTGTGTGTAATAGGTGGTGAGCCTTTTCACTGTTGGGATGGCCAAGAAACTCTTCGTAAAGTTTTATTATGAACGGATTCTCGTGCGACTTACGAAGGGGCTTCTTACTATCTTCCCTGTAAATGGCAGCAGCACGTGCTTTTATTATCTCAGAGTTGCCATGGTGCACCGGTTGTCCTCCTCCTCCGATACAACCTCCAGGGCAGGCCATAACCTCTATTGCATGGAACTGTGATTTCCCTGAGCGGACATCGTCCAGAAGCTTCCTTGCGTTACCCAGGCCGTGAGCGATACCGATATTGAGGGGAAGGCCGTCGAAGTCGATGGTCGCTGAACGGACACCTTCCAGACCTCTGAGCTCATTGAATTCTATTCTGTCCAGCTTTTTGCCGGTGTAAACCTCATAAGCGGTTCTGCATGCGGCTTCAATCACCCCGCCGGTTGTGCCGAAAATTACTCCGGCACCTGTCGATTCGCCAAGTGGAGAATCGAATTCTTCATCGTCCAGATTATTCAGGTCGATATTTGCCTGCTTGATGAAAGCTGCCAGTTCCCTTGTTGATATCGAAAAGTCTACATCCCTGTTTCCTTCTTCTGAAAATTCTTCTCTCTGGCATTCATATTTTTTTGCCAGGCATGGCATTATCGAAACAACGACGAGATCTTTTCTGTCAATATTGATCTTCTGTGCAAAGTATGATTTTGCAATTGCCCCGAACATTTGTTGCGGCGATTTTGCGGTTGAAGGAACGTCCTTGAGGTCGGGGAAATATTCTTCAAAGAAGTTTACCCAGCCGGGACAACAGGATGTAAGTATTGGTAATCTTGCTGTGGTGTCACCGTTAAGGTGCCTCTTGATTCTGTCAAGAAGTTCGGTGCCTTCTTCCATGATTGTGAGATCGGCTGCAAAGTCGGTGTCAAAAACATAATCGAAGCCGAGCATTCTGAGCGCTGTCACCATTTTACCGGTTACCAGTGTTCCCGGCTCCATTCCGAATGCTTCACCCAGGGCAGCGCGGACTGCAGGTGCAGTCTGGACTACAACAGTTTTTGTCGGGTCGGCAAGTGCCCTGAGTACATCAGGTGTATGGTCGACTTCAGTAAGTGCACCGGTCGGGCATACGGCAACACACTGTCCGCAGTAGGTACATGTTGAATGTTCAAGGTTCTGTTCAAAGGCGGGTGCCACGGCTGCCATGAATCCGCGGTTTACGGCCGACAGGGCTCCCACAGTCTGTACCTCATTGCACATCATCTCACATCTTCTGCACATTATGCATTTGTCGAGATCCCTGACGATGGAAGGGGAGGTGTCGGATTTATAGGTCGACATTTCAGCATATTCCGAACCCGGGATTTCCCTGATGCCAAGAAGGTGAGCCATGCTCTGAAGATCGCAAGTGCCCGATTTCGGACAAACAAGGCAGTCTGTCGGATGGTCGGAAAGGATAAACTCCATAACTGTACGCCGGGCATTAAGGACCCTTGTAGTGTGAGTTTTCACAACCATTCCGTTTTCACAGTTGGTTGAGCAGGTAGGTGCAAGGTTACGCCTGCCCTGTACTTCTGCAACACAGATGCGGCATCCTCCCGGCTTGTTCTCAATGTTAAGATCTTCAAGGTGGAGATAGCAAAGAGTCGGAATCTCTATTCCCAGCTGTCTGGCTGCTTTGTATATTGTAGTGCCTTTCGGTACCTCAATTTCTTTATTGTCTATTGTAAGTTTTACTGTTTCCATCACATTTCCCATTATCTGATAATTATTGCATCAAACTTACATTTCTCCTTGCATGCTCCGCATTTTATGCAGACCTCAGGATTAATGTAATGAATCTCTTTCCGTTCACCTGATATTGCATTTACAGGGCAGACCCTCGCGCATGCCGTACAACCGACGCAGTTTTCCGGAATAATGTAATATTCCATCAGATCCTTGCACTTACCGGCAGGACATTTTTTATCCCTCACATGTGCAATATACTCATTCATGAAATTGTCGAGTGTCGATAAAACCGGATTGGGAGAAGTCTGCCCCAGCCCGCACAGGGATGTATCCTTGATAACCAGGCTCATATTACGCAACCTGTCAATATCGCTTATGCTTCCCTTCCCTTCGCAGATATGATTGAGAAGTTCATGAAGTCTCTTATTCCCGATGCGGCATGGTGAACATTTGCCGCATGATTCTTCTACGGTGAAGTCGAGGTAATATTTTGCCACTGAAACCATGCAGTCATCTTCATCCATAACAATCATTCCTCCCGACCCCATCATTGATCCTGCGGCCACAAGATTGTCAAAATCGATGGGTACGTCAAGATGCTTTTCGGTAAGGCATCCTCCCGAGGGTCCCCCTGTCTGTACAGCCTTGAATTTCTTGCCGTTTCTTATCCCGCCTCCGATCTCAAATATGACTTCCCTGAGTGTGGTTCCCATCGGGACTTCTATCAGGCCTACATTGTTTATTTTGCCGGCGAGGGCGAAAACTTTGGTGCCTTTGGATTTTTCGGTTCCGATACCGCTGTACCATTCCGCACCTTTAAGAAGGATGACAGGAATTGAAGCATAAGTCTCAACATTGTTAACATTGGTAGGTTTTCCGCGGAATCCTGATTCAGCCGGGAATGGCGGTTTGATCGTGGGTTCGCCCCTCAGTCCTTCCATGGAATGTATAAGTGCTGTCTCCTCACCGCATACGAAGGCGCCTGCACCGAATCTAAGAGTAATGTCAAAACTGAAGTCCGTTCCGAGAATATTTTTACCGAGAAGTCCGTACTCATGTGCCTGTTTGATTGCTATCTGCAGTCGGTGAATTGCAAGCGGGTATTCGGCACGTACGTAAATAAGACCTTTTGATGCGCCGATGCTGTAACCGCAGATCGCCATTGCCTCAAGAACCGAATGAGGATCGCCTTCGAGCACTGATCTGTCCATGAATGCGCCCGGGTCTCCTTCGTCGGCATTGCAGACAACATACTTTTCGTCAGATTTGTTCTTGCTGGCTATTTCCCACTTGAAGCCTGTAGGGAATCCTGCACCGCCGCGTCCTCTCTGCCCTGAATCCTTGATGACTTTTATTACCTGCTCAGGCGTCATCTCTGAAAGTGCCTTTCCGAGTGCTTCATATCCTTCTCTTGCAATGTATTCATCAATATTTTCGGGATTGATGAATCCGCAGTTCCGGAGTACTATCCTGAGCTGCTTCTTGAAAAATCCCATGTGTTTTGAATCGCCGACAGGCTCTTTTGTCTTGGGATCATGATAGAGAAGCCTGGAAATTTTTCTTCCCTTTATAATGTGCTCTTCTACAATTGCCTGTGCATCATCAGGTTTAACCTGAACATAGAAAGTATTGTCGGGCATCACTTTTACAATGGGGCCCTTTTCACAAAATCCGAAGCAGCCGGTCAGGATCACCTGAACTTTATCCGATAATCCCTTAGCCTCCAGCTCATCTCTTAAGTTCCATAAAATTGCATCGCTTTCAGAAGCATGACAGCCTGTTCCGCCACATACCAGAAGATGCATGTTGTATTTTGACATTTGCTATCCTCCTATTCTTTAGAATCTATTGTTTCATAATTTACAGGGATGATACCGTCTATCAGCTCACCCTCCTTGATGTATTTTTCAATGATCTGATCGGCTCTTTTCAGATCCACAAACCCATATACCACAGGTTCCTTGCCGGGAAGAGTAATTTCAACCGTAGGTTCGGCATAGCAATAACCCATGCAGCCGGTTTGCGTAACAACTCCCTGAATATTCCTCCTGTCGAGCTGTTCAATAAAAAATTCCATAATTTCCTTTGCTCCTGCAGCAATTCCGCATGTTGCCATGGCAACTTTAATCTGAACATGATTTTCAGGATCAATTGCCTTGATCCTGACATCCATTCCTGTCTTGATTTCTTCGCGTTTCTTCCTGAGATCGGCGAGAGACTTGATCTGTGACATGCTCATTCTTATTTAGTTAATTCAAATTGATTAAGTTATGCAATATTATTTTAATTATCTTCATTTTAGTCTTCCTCAAATATTATTTCATCATCCGGCTTGATTAAAACCAGATACCCCTATATCCCTTAGGTTATTGTTAAACATTTCCTTTATATCCTTAAGCAGCGAAACGTCGCTGAAGTCTTCATTTCCAAGATATTCCATGACTTCCCTTGACGAAAAACTGTATTCCCCTTTGTCGGTTTTGTGGGTGTAAAGAAAGTCAATTCCGGGGTTGGCCGACATGAGAATTGTCATCATTCCGGATATATCTCCCAGCGGTTGCCTGTCGGGATGAGAAAGTATCAGGGTGGCACTTACGTTTGTTCCGTAACCTTCACGGGAATCAATAATAAGGTCTCCTCCGGCCAGGTTTGCATGATGTTTCAATAGGGGAATACCCAGTCCTGTCCGTCTAGTTTTTCTGGTGGTTACAAATGGATCAGTCACCCTCGATAGAAGATCCTGAGGCATTCCCTTACCGTTATCTTTTACCGTGATCTCAATTCTGTCGCCGGCAGCCGATTCAGTTACTTCCACTGCTATCTCCGATGCCTTGGCCCTTATGGAATTCTGAACGATATCGAGAATATTTAATGCCAGGGTTATCATATCAATTAATGTTCCTCCCATTTTTACCCGCAAGTGCCATTCTAATTTCTTCAAATGTTATCTTTTCTATCAGGAAGTTGTTGAATGCTGTTCCTATTGACTCTGGATAGTGCGAATCCGAATTTGTGATCAGAGTGTATTTCGCTGTCTCCGGGTGGCTTTTCCTGAATTTCGAGGGTGAACTTCTTTTTGAAACTTCAAGGGCATCTGCCTTCAGATTTTCCGGAAGAAATCCGAGCTGGCTGTAAAGGCTGTTTTTCATTCTGTCGATGTGGGCAGGGATAAAAATTCCTTTATTGTCATGCACCCATTCTTCCAGTTCTTCAAGAGACAGGGTCACGGCATTCGTCAGCAATCTCTCCTCGGTGTAAATTATGTTCTCGTTTTCATCAACAACAATCTGATCCCCGAATATCAGCGGATTATTAGGTATGGCGGGAAGGTTATCATCCAGCAATTCCTGAAACCGGTAGAGGGTATCATTTTCTTCAAAGAACGCGAGGCAGTGTACCTCCTCTCTTGTTGTTACCTCAGCGCCACGAAGCACGAATATTCCTTTCTTTTCAGCGAGCTTTCTGACAAGACCGCTTTGCCTGGTCGTGTTGTGATCGCTTATCCCAATTATATCCAGATTCCTTCGGCTTGCCATTTCTGTAATAATTGCCGGGCTCATGCTCAGTTCGCCGCATGGTGAAAGCAAAGTGTGTATATGCAGATCAGCCCGGTATATTTTCATTTTGAGAGTAAATTATATATTTCCCCGGTGATCCTGAATGTATCCATGTCGGTCGAAAGGAGGGGTATATTCTCTTCATTGCTCCTTCTGATCGTATCTGCATCAGGGGCAGAACCTTTTACAATTATTATCGCTGACAATTCTTTCAGGGAGGCTACGGCAACAATGTTCTGGTGTGTTTGAAGTGTTATCCATATGTTACCTTCAGCTGCATGCCCGATAACATCACTGAGAAGATCGGAGACATAGCCTCCGGTAACTTCCCTGCTTAATCCGTTGTTCCCGGCAATAACACTGAGATTCAGCCGGCTAACTATTTCAGATGTTTTCATCTTCTGCTCCTATTTTATTACAGTTTTTTTCCAGTCTTTCAGCTCCCCATATTTCCTCGGTAATGCTGAATGCTCTTTTCTGGCTCAGGAGTTTCTGGTTTATCATCTGCTGCTGCATGAACACACAGTGCGACAGCTGTCCGTAACCCTGAACCACATCTTCTGCAAGCGTCTGGCAGTCAGGTGCGCCGCAGGCTGCACAGTCGAAACCGGGAAGAAAGCACATTAATCTGCGTTTTCTTTTCATCTTCCTCATTGCCGCGGAGATATCCTCATCAAGCTTTTCAATATTTCTCGGTTCTATTTTACCGAGAAAGCTTTGTTCCTTCAGATTGATAAAACCGTCTGTAAGTTTTCTTTTGCCGTCTGTTTCTTCTTTGGAATAGTCTGAGGCAAGCTTCCGGAGCCTTTCTACAGTTACAAAACGGTTTCCGGGCAGAAGTATACCTCCGGCACACCCTTCATCGCATGCTCTTAATTCAAGAAAATCCACATTGTCGAGTTTCTCATTTTCAACGCTTTCGAGTATTTCGGTAACATTTCTTATGCCATCAACCGACAATGATCTTTTTTTACGGTGTGAAGATTCTCCGCGTGTAAGGCTCCACAATATGCCCCTGGAGCTCAGGAGATCGTCTGTTACAGGCAACTCATGGTCTGTGTCGCCTTTCTGAAGGAATTGATGAATTTTGTTGTAAAGATAGTTTATGTTGATGACTCCGGTTACGACGGATTCAATTTCTCCGACAGGGCTCTTTATTGCTGCAATCTTTGCTGCACATGGGGTTGCATAGAACAATCCTATATTTTGTTTAGGGATGCCCGAACTTCTGAGTTGTTCCCTGTAATATATGGCAGACATGTCGATTGGAGGGTTTACTTTCATAATATTCCCTACAAGCGACGGGAACCTTACCTGGATAAGCCTTACGACAGCCGGACAGAATGAAGATATCAAAGGACGGTTTTCATTTTGCAGGGCATACTCATTGTAGGCATCGAGCACCATGTCGACGGTATTTTCCACCTGATATACATGGGTGAATCCGATTTTACAGAGTGCCCTGTGGATCGATGTGGCCGGAATCTTGTGTGAAAACTGACCGATTAAGACGCTGGGGATGAGGATTACCCTGACCGGAAACTTCAGTATCATGTCGAGATCATCCTGTTCGACACCTATTGCAGATACCGGACAGGCTTTGTAGCACTCTCCGCAATCGACACACCTGCTGGCAATGATCATTGCCTTGCCCTTTCTGACGCGGATGGCTTTTGTCGGGCAAACGATCATGCAGTGTGTACAGCCTGTGCATAAATGATCGTGCACTTTTAAAGCATGATGAAATTCCTTATTTTTATCCTTACCCTTCATTGTTTTTAAGGTATGTCGTCAGCTCAACCACAGTTCCTTTTCCCGGTTCGCTTGTTATCTGCATAGAATCGCTGTTCTTCTTCATGTTTGAAAGGCCCATTCCGGCTCCGAATCCCATTTCCCTTACCTGTGGAGACGCTGTAGAATATCCTTCCTCCATCGCTTTTGCTATATCAGGTATGCCCGGACCTTTATCGGTTATAAGAATTTTTATCCTTTCATTGTCTATGTCAACATCTATTATTCCCGAATAAGCA
>CAZTDW010000122.1:0-12266 GCA_964611835.1 uncultured Rikenellaceae bacterium
TCAGCAAGCTTTGTCATCAGGAAAACCCCTCTTCCGCTGAGCTCCTCAATATTGTCCGGCCGGGTGGGATCAGGAATATCTGAGGGATTAAATCCTGTCCCTTCATCGGTAACTGTAACGATCATCTCATTTTTCTCAACCGTTATACTTACATCAACGTACTTCTCGTCATTAAACTTATTGCCATGGGTAATTGCATTATTAACGGCTTCAAGTATTGCAACCAGAATTTTACCGTAATTGTCCTGCTTAACACCAAGGGTATTTGTAATTTCATCAACAGCATTCTCAATAATCCTCAGATTCTTCATATTTGACCTTATCCTAAGGTTCTTACAAATTTTCTCCATGAAATACTGCTTTAAACAGAATTACTATCTTAAACACGCAATTTCTAATTTTTTTTCGAGATCCACAATTCAGGATCCATCTTGACCTTTTCATCAAAGATCATAAATTTCAGAACAGCTTTATCGCCGTTGTCCTTATCGTTGTAAACCCTGCCGATCTCCTGTCTGGTATCTACCTTATCGCCAGCCTTTACCCTAATACCTACAATATTCTGATAAACCGTAAGGTATCGGCCGTGCCTGATAATTATGGCCATATTTGCACCGGGAATGGCAAACACCCTTGCAACTTCTCCTTTGAAAACGCTTCTTACAGGAGTATCTCCATAGCTTGTAATCTCAATGTCAATATTGTCTTCCGTCACATATTTCAAAACAGGATGATTCTGTACCCCGAAACGGCTTGTGATTATTCCCTTTTCCACCGGCCACGGCAGTCTACCCCGGTTTCCGGCAAAATCCTCAGTGACAAGTTTCTGTTCCGGTGTCAGGTCATCCCTTTTTGTTTTAATCCTCTCTTCTTCAATGAGTTTAGCGATTTCAGATTCTATTTTCCGTGCGATCCGCTTCTTTTCTTCAAGTTCACGTTGCAACTGCTTTTCTTTTGAACTTAAAGATTTTACTATTCTTTGTTTTCTGTTTTGCTCATCTTTCAGCAGATTCTTTTGTTTTTCCTCCCTCGACTGCAGATCAGATATCCTCGACAGGTCCTCTTCCAGCTTCTTTTTCGACATTTCGATCTGATTCTTTAATTCCATAATCACTTCGGTTTCCCTTCTCCTGAACTTTGCAGCCTGCTGCAGGTATTTCAGCCTTTTATATCCCTGATTGAAATCTCTTGCTGATAAAACATATGTAAGTTCCGAATGCCCTTTCGTTATTCTGAAAGAATTTAAAACAGCATTCATGTAATCCCTTCTCAATGAAATAAGATCATTTTCCATCATACCGATCGCAAGCATGTTTAAGTCAATCCTTTCATTAAGAAGATCAAGCTCCTGCCTTAAATCCGATAAAACCGACTCCCTCAGGGTTAATTTATTGCCAATTATTTTCAATTCGCTCATGCTCTCCTTTTTCTCTCTCGAAGTGGCCTGAAGCATGTTATCCACATAAGCGATTTCATCCAGGGCTTTCCTGCGACGCTCTTCAAGCTCTGCTTTCGTCTGCCCGCTACTATTACCCGCTATCAGGCAAAATACAACGCCAAAAATTATCCGATTTATCATTTCAATCCAATAACCTTATAATTTGACGGACTCCTGAATCCTATATTTCCCTTATAATCAATTTCAACCTTTTCTATTTTCATTTTAATCCTTAAATCACTTAAATCACTCCTGGCTTCGATTAATCCCGGAACGGCGATCTTTCCAAGATTAATGAATCCGGAGAACTCTAATTTCAGATTTCCGGTTTTCATATCCCCTTCTAAATTTGTAGCAATAACCTTTCCCTTTCTGCAATCGACCTTATAACTTAACTGCCTTTCCCCTACCCTTAAATCCTTAACAAACAATCCGTCATTACATCTAATTCTGCCGTTCCTGTCTTTCCCATCAACTATAATATCACCAAGAACTGTAAAAACGAGTCTAGGTTCGATCCCGTATTTTCTTTTCAGTTCTTCCGGATTTCCCGTCCTTGTTTTCTTATTAATCCTGTCACTTATTATCAGCGTGTCTTTTGTAAGAAGCATTCTGGCTGCTTCAAATCCCAACCTTGCCCTGAAACTTATCATGAGCGAATCAGGCATTTTGTATTTTATGATTGCATAAAATCTCGTAGACGAATTATTCTCTGTAATGGTAATATCACTCTTCTGAATATAAAAACTATGGTTGGAAATATTGCTTTCAATAATATCTGAGATTGATTCTCCGGAAGATCTCTCAGCCCTGTCAGTAACACCGGTCTTTTTAATCGTTGAGCATCCCTGAATCAATATCCAGAACAAAACAAAGCCTATTGCACCTTTTTGCATCTTTCTATCTCCTCCTTAAGATTATTTTTTGATCCGTCAAGGGTGATAGCCTTCTCCCATTTTTCAACTGCTTCCCTGCATTTTCCAAGTTTTTTCAGAATGAAGCCATAGTGTTCATACCACTCTGCATCGTCCTCTTCACCTGAATTTATAATCTGATTCATAATTCTTGCAGCCTCCCTTGCTTTTCCTCTCTTATACAAAACCCATGCATACGTATCTAGAAATGTGGTATTATTTTTCTCCCGGCTGATAACAGTTTTAGCCATAACTTCAGCTTCCTTAAGCTTCATGTTTTGTTCTGCAAGGTAATATGCATAATTATTCAGCACAGTGAGATCATCGCTCTTTCTTCTGAGGGCTTCCTCAAAACTCTTAAACGCCTCATCAAAATTACCTGACCTGTAATATATATCCGCTTTCATCGTAATTACCTGAAGTTGAATTTCTTCATTATCTCCAGCCAGAATCTCTGCTTTTTTCAGTTCATCAAGCGCGGTAACATAATCCTTATTTTCCATTGCAGCATGAGCATAAAGTATTTTTGCCAGAATAGACCGGTTAAATCTTGTTGCTGCTTCTTTTCCGCTTATCTGCAGTTTTTCGAAATTACCAGCTTCATAATATATTAGCAATAACTTTTCCCAGGCAGGATAATTATCAGGTTTCAGTTTTACAATTTCTTCAAGCCGGATTGCCGCTTCCGTTGATTTTTTTTGATTTGTGAGAAATTCAGGTCTGAGTAAAAGTATGATATCATCATTTACGTAGGTGGCTTCCAGGATCAGCATTGCCATCTTCATATTTTCAGAATAGTCATTTATAATAACAGTATCTTCTATCATGCCCCCGAAAAAAGAAATCTTTTCCTCCCTGCTGATTTTGCTGTTAAGTATCAGAGTGTTAATAACAGAAAACAATTCATCATACTCCTTTTCCTTCAGCAGAAAATCACAGAGTTTCATCTGTATAACAGGGTCATCCGGATTTCTTTCCAGCAGACGGCTGTAAACCGCGAGGGCTTCTTCGTTATTTCCCTCATTTTGATAAAGCTCAGCAAGTAATCCGTTATACATTATCTGATCCGGGTCCTGTAACAAAAGTTCGTTAACCTTTGTTTTAGCTACTTCAAACTTTTTATCCCTGATGAGGTTTCTTATCAGTGAAACTGCGGTATTTTCATTTAACCCAAATTTCTCATCAAGCTTTTCAAGAATATCCCTTGCTTTGTCACTCTTTCCAGTCTCCGTATAAAGATTCGCCAAAGCAAGCTGAAGATCCCTCCTTTCAGGATCTATTTTAATGGCATTCTCATAGTGAAAAGCGGCACTATCGAGCATTTTTTGCTGAAAATACGTTCCTGCCATCATAATCTGATACCATATATTTTCAGGCTGTATTTCCGAAGCCTTTTTCAGGTATTTCCTTGCATTTGCCGGATCGTTGTTACCTAAAACTATCTGAGCCATCTGGAAATAGGTAGCATCACTTGAAGGATTCATCATTATGCACTGTTCAAAATACTTCAGTGCCTCTCCATTGTTACCCATTAATTTCTGCCTCAGCGCTTCAGTATAAACATAATTGAAAGTTGCAGCATCAAAATTTTTTCCTGCCTCTTTCCGGATTCCAGGGATTACCTTCCTGCTGCAGCCTGCACCAGCCAACAAGCACGACAACAAAACAAATACAATGATGTTTTTACTTTTCATCTTCACTCTTTTACTGTATGACCGGATCCATAGTGTACACTCAAACATTTTTCATTGTTCCGTGTGCTGATCCAAATTGATTTTCATTTCTTTTCTCTCTTTAAAAATACGGTCAGAATTTTATCATGGTATTGGGCATAAGCAATGAAAACAACGATAAGCCCTGTATTAATTATCAGCTCCGTATAAATTCCCGGGTATTTAAAATATCTCCCGAAAACAACCATACCTATCGCAAGAATAAAATACGGAATATATTGTTTCATGTTATAGTCCACTTTATATTTCTTTTCCGCCATTATAAATGAGGCTACTATCATTGATCCATATGAGGCAACATGTGCCCATGCAGAAGCTAAATATCCGTATGACGGCACAAAAATCAGATTGATCATCACAGTAACCAATGCTCCAATAATTGTAATATATACAGCATAAACAGTAAAATCATTAAGTTTATACCATATACTGTGATTGATATAGATTCCATAAAACAGGTAAGCCATGCTGATCATTGGAACAACAACTATTGCTTCCCTGTATGGAAAGGCTATAATATATTTCAACCCTGATAAATAGAGATTTATTCCAAGAAAAACAATTAACATTACTATAATGAAATATTTCATTACATAAGAATATGTTTCTTTGGCATCTGCATGTTTTGCCCTTTCAAAAAAGAAAGGCTCGGCTGCAAAACGGAACATCTGAATGAAAAGAGCCATCAATACGCCGATCTTGTATCCCGCACCATATTTCCCTACCACTGCCAATCCTTCATCCTCTCCGATGAGTCTTCTTATTATTACCTTATCAAGTGCATCATTAATTGTGCCACTTATCCCTGCAAGCATAAGCGGAAACGAATAGCTAACCATTCTGTACCATAAACCCGGATCAAATCTGACCCTGGTCCTGGCGATTACAGGTGTAAGCATCAAAAGAGTGGCCGCACTTGAAATCAGGTTAGCAATAAATACATATCCGACTTTGTAATCCGGATCATATATCCTTCTGAACCATCCATTGCTTTTTTCCCAAATTCCGGGCGCGATCTTAAGGAGAAAAACCACAAGTACTATAGTAATAATTACATTTATTATTTTTATTGTACTGAATATAAGCGGCTTATTTTCCTTTCTTAATCTGGCGAACGGTATTGAGGTAAATGCATCTATTGCAACAATTCCGGCAAACAGTTTTACATAGTCGTGATTGCCGGCATAATTCATCAATGAAGAAACCGGCTTTATAAAAATGAACACAAATGCTACAAATAATGTTGAGGTGACGAACAGGCTTATCAAACTAGTACTGAAGACATTTTCAGCTTCTTCATTATTCTGCACAAACCTGAAAAATGCGGTTTCCATCCCATAGGTCAATATCACCAGCAAAATAACCATCCATGCATACAACTCAGTAATGACGCCATACCCGCTAATATTGTCATAAAAGATTCTTGTATAAAAAGGCGTCATGACTGCATAATGCAGGAATCGCGGGATAATTGTTCCCATCCCGTAGATCAAAGTCTGTCCGGCAAGTTTTCTGACCTCTTTCATCAGGAAATTAAAAGGACAAAGATAATTTTAAAGTATCATTTCACTGATATCCATTAAGGTTTATCAGTTATGATAGTAAATTGAAACCCGAATTTTTCCAGTATCTGTCAAAGTTAAATATCTTTGCACTCAGATTTGCAGAACGTTATTAACCAATTCCAGATTTTCATGAACACGCACTTCAAACAAATAGTCTTTACTTTGCTGCTTCTGATAATATGCTCATGCAAGGCTCCAGGAGGTAGTGACACGCCTGTTGTCCATATAAAAACAACCCTGGGTGATATCAAAATCCAGCTTTATGACCAGACACCCATACACAGGGATAATTTCATCAAACTTGTCAACTCGGGCTTTTATGAAGGTGTTTGTTTTCATCGGGTAATAAAGGACTTCATGATTCAGACAGGAGATCCTTCCACACGGACAGGCCTGACGAAAGAACAGCTTGATACCTTGCAGTCGTACAGGCTGCCTTCCGAATTCCATCCCGACTTATTTCATAAAAAGGGAGCTGTTGCAGCAGCTCGTGAAGGTAATAATGTCAATCCTTCAATGCGTTCATCAGGTACACAGTTCTATATCGTTCAGGGTACCGTACTATCCGATCAGGAACTTATTTCGGCTGAAGCCAGGATCAACAACCTTATCAAGCAAAGCTATTTTGCCAAGTTCATGCATGAAATAGCCGACAGCGCAATTAAAGAAGGTATTCAACTCTCTGACAGCGAGCTTCAGGAAAAGGTATCGGAAAAAATGTTCGATTATCTTAACAGCGCAGGCGATTTTAAGTTTTCAGAGGAACAAAAAAATGTCTACAGAACTATTGGTGGAGTTCCGCGCCTTGATGGTACCTATACAGTTTTCGGTGAGGTTGTTGAAGGACTTGAAATAGTCGATAAAATTGCAGCTGTCCCAACCAATAATGCAGACAAGCCTTTGAACGACGTGAAAATATTAAAAATGAAAATCGTTTCCAGATAAGTCGTAAATCCAAAAATAATCCGATGCTCGATAAAATAAAAATACTGAGTGAAGAGATCTCTTCCATAAAGATCGATAATCATCAGGACCTTGAATCATTTCGCCTTAAATATCTCAGCAAGAAAGGAATTATTTCCACGCTTTTTGAAGAGTTCAGGAGCATCCCGGCTGAAAGCAAAAAGGAAACCGGTCAGAAGCTTAATGAACTCAAGCTTTTTGCTCAGTCGAAGTTTGATTCCCTGAAAGACACATTGAAGCCTGCTGAAGATACAAAGAAGGAATCTGATCTTACAAAGCCGTCATATTTTTTCCAGCCTGGTTCAAGACATCCGATATCCATTGTCAGAAGGGAAATCATTGATATTTTTTCAAGGATAGGTTTTATAGTTTCAGAAGGTCCGGAAATCGAAGACGACGATCATGTTTTCACAAAGCTGAACTTTGCTCCGGAGCATCCGGCCCGCGATATGCAGGACACATTTTATATTTTCAGAATATCTTCCGAAGATTCAAATCCCGGAGATATACTTCTTCGGACACATACATCATCAGTACAGGTAAGGGTTATGCAGTCACAGAAACCACCGATACGCACTATTTCTCCGGGAAGGGTTTTCAGGAATGAAGCAATTTCTGCAAGGGCGCATTGCATTTTTCATCAGATAGAAGGCCTCTATATTGATGAAAATGTATCTTTTGCCGATCTGAAACAGACTCTTTTTTATTTTGCTCATGAGTTATTCGGAAAAGACACCAAAATAAGACTTCGTCCTTCATACTTCCCATTTACAGAGCCTTCGGCTGAAATGGATGTTAGCTGCCTGATTTGCGGAGGTAAAGGCTGTAATGTATGCAAGTACACAGGCTGGCTCGAAGTTCTGGGTTGCGGAATGGTCCATCCAAACGTGCTTGAATCATGCGGCATCGACAGCAGAAAATATACCGGATTTGCCTTTGGGATGGGTATAGAACGCGCTGCAATGCTGAAATATCAGGTAAACGACCTCCGTCTGTATTTTGAGAATGACCTTAGATTTCTTGACCAGTTTAAATCTGTAATTTAGTTTTTGAACATTATTGCTTTCAATATTGTTAATTATTTAACATATCACCCGGGGAAATGAAACAGAATGATACAAATCTTCCGCTCTGTGACAAATGTGCACTGGAGACGGGTTCTATTTTTAAGTATCTGACCCCTGAAGAGGTTGAAATGATCAACTTTCAAAAGGATTTCAGACAATACAGGAGAGGAGATATATTATATCAGGAAGGCAACCGGATAAGCGGATTCTATTGCATTCACAGCGGAATAATAAAAGTTTACAAAACAGGATTTGACGGCAAGGAACAAATAATCCGGTTCGCAAAAACCGGTGAAATAATTGCCTACAGAAGCGTTCTCAGCAATGAGGTTGCATGTACTTCGGCAAAGGTCATTGAAGATTGCAAAGTCTGCTTCATACCTTCAGAAATTCTTGTTTCTTTTATTAAAACCAATCCCACATATGCCCTCGAGCTTATGAAACTGGCATGCCATGAGCTTGGAGAAGCCAATTCGTTCATCACCGATATTGCCCAGAAGACTGTCAGGGAACGCCTGGCAGAAATCCTTCTTTTGCTTGTCAATGATTTTGGACTTGACAGCCAGAACTATCTCAGGATTTCCTTAACAAGAGAAGAGCTGGCCAATATTGTAGGTACTGCCACAGAGTCGGTAATAAGACTTCTTTCAGAATTCAAGACCGACAGGCTTGTTGAGCTTAACGGAAGGAAAATCAAGATATTAGATAAAAAGGGGCTGGAAAAGATCAGCAATGTGCTGACAAGGGTATGATGAAAAAAGATTATTAATGGGTTCTTAAAACAAGGTAGGTGCGTTACCAGGCCTGAATATCCTGCCCAGGTGCCTGAAGGCATGCTCGGTGGCTTCTCTTCCCCGAGGTGTTCTTTTCAGGTAGCCTTCCTTTATAAGAAATGGTTCATAGACTTCTTCAATAGTACCGCTTTCCTCACCTACCGCCGTTGATATCGTATTAAGCCCTACGGGCCCCCCTCCGAATTTATCAATAATGACCGAAAGGATCCTGTTATCCATTTCATCAAGGCCTTCCTGGTCAATGTTCAGTGCCTTAAGTCCATATTTTGTGATATCAAGATCAATAACTCCCGATCCTTTTACCTGCGCAAAATCCCTTACCCTTCTAAGCAGGGCATTTGCAATTCTAGGTGTTCCCCTGCTTCTTCCGGCAATTTCGACAGCGGCTGAATCCTCAATCTTAATGTTAAGTATTCCTGCAGATCTTTTAACTATACCTGTAAGAACATTATGATCATAATATTCAAGATGGAACTTTATACCGAATCTTGCTCTCAGTGGACTTGTAAGCAGTCCTGACCTGGTCGTTGCACCAATCAGGGTAAAATTGTTGAGCGTAAGCTGGATTGACCTGGCGCTTGGACCTTTATCGATCATTATATCAATCTGGAAGTCCTCCATTGCCGAATACAGATATTCTTCAACCAGGGGACTAAGCCTGTGAATTTCATCAATAAAAAGCACATCTCCTTCCTGAAGGTTCGTGAGCAAGCCTGCCAGATCACCTGGTTTGTCGAGAACAGGGCCTGAGGTGACTCTCAGATTTACCTGAAGCTCATTTGAAATGATTGTTGCCAGTGTTGTTTTTCCTAGTCCCGGAGGCCCGTGAAGCAATACATGATCGAGCGATTCGCCCCTGTTCCTCGCAGCTGTTACAAAAACCTTAAGATTGTCAATGATCTGCTGCTGACCCTTAAAATCAGAAAAGGTGAGCGGGCGAAGCTGCCGTTCAAATTCCTTGTCCCCCGAAGTGATCTCTTCCTTCCTGATATTAAAATCATATTCCATGCAGCAAATATATCACTTAATAAGCTTTACGTCACTTTCCGGAAGATTGATTTTAACACCATTAATGCTTACTTCTACATCGTCTTTAAATGTTATTGCAATAACCTGGGTGCCCTCTTCGCTATATTTTTTCCATGTCCTTTGTCTTATTCCCATCCTGTAAAACTGTTCTTCCTTAACCCTTCCGTTCTCATAGTAATAAATATGCTGACCATCGGGCGTTCCCTGTATGTAATTTCCTTTATAACGAAGTTTTCCGTCGGAATAAAAGGATTTCCAGATTCCATCCCGCAGACCCAGAATATATTTGCCTTCTTCAGTATTGTCTCCTGACTTGTATTTCCATTCACCATTCTTTTCACCATCAGCATACTGCCCCTGTGTTATTATTTCACCTGTCTGTGAATATTCTGTAAAGGGACCGTCACGCTGACCCTGAAAATATTCTTCTTCCCTAAGCAGGGAACCGTCATTATAATACCATTTCCAGATTCCGTCAGGCCTTCCGTTATTAAATGATCCTGTCTGTTCAAGCTTAAGGGAACTGTTGTAAAACTTCCATGTCCCGGTGCGGCGGTTATCAGTATACTGGCCTTCAACAATCACCTTTCCATCGCTGTTCAGATCTTTCCATTTTCCATTCCTGTTTCCAGAATCATCTATTATGCCTTCTGAAAGCAAAACACCATTGTCATTGTATACAAATGCATTTGTTACTTTCCCGTCCTTGCCATATTCCCGATGCACCCCAACCGGCACTTTATTTCTGAATGGTCCGGCATAAATAACTTTTCCGCTTTCATCAAATTTCTTTTCTATTTCAATATCAGGCTCGTCTTCCACCCTTGATTTGACAATTGATCCATTCTCATATAACATCGTCAGAACCAGCCTTCCCCTGATATCATATTCCTTGTAATAACCATGCAACTGATCGTCTTTAAAAGTTTTTTCAGATTTAATTCCTCCTCCCGGGTAAAACTCCTTCCATTCACCCTGTTTAAGGCCTTTTGCGTCGCTTCTGTTTATTCTTTCCCTGCTTACAAGAAAATCGTTATTGTATTCAAGCAGGGTTATTATGTTTCCTTCGTTGTCAAATTCCTTTGAAAGCCCTTCCTTTTTGCCTTCATTGTACATAATTGTCTGCTTTATTTTACCATCGGGAAAATATAAATAAGCCGTACCTTCTTTCCTGTCGCCTGCGAAAAGCTCTTTTGAATCTACATAAAGACCAACAGAAGGATCCTTGCCGTATTTGATATAAAAACCATTTTTCTTTCCCAAAAGATAGCTTATCTTCTCCGTTGTATCTCCAGACTGATCAAAGAATACCCATATGCTGTCGAGCATGAAATTTGTTCTTTTACCCTCTGATTTTTTTATTCCTGTAACATAATAACTGCGCCAGAATCCTTCCGGTTTACCATTCTTTATCAGTCCTTCACTTGAAACCACACCGTTAGGATACCTGAATACCTGATAACCGTCCTGTAATTTTGCTTCTTCCTGTCCTATAACATAAGATGCAATAAATAAAAGACTTAAAGTATACAGAAGTCTGTTCATAGTCCAAGTTTTTCTGATATATCCATCATCCTTTTGATAGGCCGTAAAGCTTTTTTAAGGATTTTTTCATCGATAATAATTTCAGGCTGTTCATCCCTGAGACATTTATGAATTTTTTCGAGGGTAATCAGCTTCATAAAATTACATTCACTGCATCCGCAGGTTGAATCACGCGGTGGAGAAGGAATAAAAACTTTTGAAGGATTTTCCTTCTTCATCTGATGAATTATCCCTGGTTCCGTACCAACAATATATGTTTTACCTTTGTCCGTTTTTGTGAATTTAAGAAGTGCTGATGTAGAACCAATGAAGTCTGCAACCATCCTTACCGGCAATTCGCATTCAGGATGCACAATGATCTTAGCATCCTGATTTTTTTCCTTAAGCTTCAGTATTGCCTCAAGTGAAAACTCCTCATGGACATGACAGGCACCGTTCCAGACCAGAATATCCCTTCCGGTCTTGTTAATAATATAATTTCCGAGGTTTCTGTCGGGACCAAAAATTATCTTTTCTTCAGGAGGGAGTGATTCTATTATCTGAACTGCATTTGATGAAGTGCATATAATATCCGAAAGTGCCTTTATTTCAGTGTTTGTGTTCACATAAGTGATCACTGTCCTGCCCCTGTTTTCATCAATGAATTTTTTGAAATCTTCCTCACGGCATGAATCAGCCAGTGAACAACCAGCTTCCATGTCAGGCAGCAGTACTTTTTTCGAAGGAGATAATATTTTTGCTGTTTCAGCCATGAATTTCACACCTGCAAACAAAATAATATCAGCATCATTTGATGCTGCTTTTTGTGAAAGTGCCAGACTGTCACCTACAAAATCAGCAATATCCTGTATATCCCCGGTCTGATAATAATGAGCCAGAATAATAGCATTTGCGGCTCTTTTCATTTCATTTATTTCGTTAACCAGATCAACTTTTAAAACTTTCTCCATAATTGATTATTCAGGATAAAATTAAAAAGAAAGGATGAATAGGGTTTTCAATATTATCAACAACATTATATATTAGATATAGATTTATATAAGATTAATTTAATTAATGATGATAATAATATGCTGTTAATATGGTTGAAATTAAAATCAAGTTTTTCTTTCAAATTAGGTAATTACATTATGGTAAACAATTTTTCAACAAATCAAAAAACATACCATTTTTGGAAATCAGATATTTAGTCAAATAATTAACAATTGTTAAGAAGCA
>CAZTDW010000123.1:0-12208 GCA_964611835.1 uncultured Rikenellaceae bacterium
CGGAGAGCGTATCCGGAACGGAATGTTTGTGCAAAACGCCCCGCCTCATTCCCCCTAAAACTAGCTGAGGGAGCGTGTCATTCCGATCACGCTTTAGCGTGAGAGGGATCTCCTTCAGCAGATCGATTTGCTATACAAGATCCACATTGTCACAGGTACATTCAACTGAGGATCTTTCTCCGCAAACCGGAGTTACTATCAAAGCTCCACATTGATAATACTGGCGCCGGTCCGGGTGTTTGGTAAGGACAGCAAAGCTGATGTCAGATTATAAATGTAGTTCAAAGCGAGGGTTTTAGAATTGGTTAAATTATGTAGCCTGAATACTAAAATAGTCGTAACTTGTATATCATTTACAGATCCGATTCCAACCTTTTAAGGGGAAATATCGTATTAGGGTTAAAATGGAATCTGATGAGAACCTTTGGAACTAAACTGGCAATTTTTCTACTGCTCTGCGCACTGTCAGAATGCAGGAAAGAAAAAGATGAGCTTACGCTTCCTGTAAGTGTTGATTTTAAAATGGCTCTTAAGGTAGGGATTTCTGCAGATAGCTCTTTAAATGATGAATATCTGAAGTTTAACAGGTGCGAGCTGGGTCTGGACAGGATTACATTAACCGGGAAACGTGAAGTTGGTAAAGATATTCTATTCAGAACAAGACCGAGTCTGGATTTTAGTAAATTATTTTCCACATTGGGGAAGGAACCGATTCAACTATACCTTTTTGCTATCCCTCAGGGAACTTACAAAGAAATCAAATGGCATATTTATATAAGTTGGGCAGTCGGAGTTAACAGTTTACTTGACCTGGGATGTACAATAAAGGAAATAAATGAAGCAGGATTTGAAGATGTATCTCCTGATGGTGCAATGTTTCCGGTATATGCTGGTCCCTCTATACTTGTTCTGGGAACTTACGAATTTCTCGACGGATCCGTAGTCCCTTTTGTTTTTGCTCATGATACTCCACTGGAGATAGCAGCCCTGACTTATGATGCTGAGGGAAGTTCCAGAATAGTATTGTCTGTCGATAAGGAATATGAATCTACATTGTCGATTAATCTGGAATATGCGTTTCATTCATTAAGTCGTGAAGCATTTGAACATGCAGAAATTTCAGGGGAGGGTAAAAATCAGGTAATTATAATTTCACAAGGTAAAAATGAGGAATTGTTTGAAAGTCTGATATCTCAGAATTTCATATCAGCCATAGCTACAATAAGATAAACCAGATCTGCTACCATTAACCAGAATGAAGACCCAGGAACCAGGCGACGATGATTTGATAAGGGGCTGCAGGAAGAATGAAAGAAAGAGCCAGGAGATGCTTTACAGGCGATACGCCAGGGCTCTGTACAATCTATGCCTTGTTTATGACAGTGACCGCGACAATGCCAGGGATATACTGCAGGAGGCATTTATCAAGATCTTTAAAAACATCAGGAGTTATGACTCCCAGGGCTCACTTATGGGCTGGATGAAAAGGATAATCACAAATACCGCAATCGATCATTTCA
Source organism: uncultured Rikenellaceae bacterium (assembly GCA_964611835.1). GTDB lineage: Bacteria > Bacteroidota > Bacteroidia > Bacteroidales > VadinHA17 > LD21. The sequence continues at coordinate 1,521 of CAZTDW010000123.1, forward strand.
GAAAAAATTCACACGAGGCACAATACATACCTATTGAGAACATTGTCCAGCCTTCTTCAGATGAAGAATCGGTTGCTTCATCCCTGGAAACTGAAGATATTATTTCCCAGGTGAACAGGTTACCGGACGGGGCAAGGATGATCTTTCAGCTTCATGCGATCGAGGGGTACACTCACAAGGAAATAGCTGATCTTCTTCATATTTCTGAAGGCACTTCAAAATCACAGATCAGCAGGGCAAAACATCTTCTTCAGCATTGGATAGTTGGTAATAACAATTATGGATTAATTGGACATAAGTAATAAAATAATAGACATATATCGTAAACAGGTCGACAACCTTATTGATAACCTGTCAGGTTACGGCATGTCAGGCAATCTTGATCAGGAAGAGATTGACGATCTCTGGGAAGATATATCCTCTGATCTGGATATAGACGAGGTATGGACCGGCATATCATCTGATCTTGACTCATTGATGCCTGAGGACAGGACCCCGGGTTTGATATTAAAATCATTTCTGATTGGTTTGATTATTCTGATCGGATTTATTCCTGTAGTGAAAAAGCCTCCGGATCCGGCTGCTGCTGAGCCGCTTATTTCTACTGAGAAAGGGAATATTGATCATAGTTCAGGATATATATCGGTGTTGGAATCTGATGATCCCGGTTTTGCAGTAACTGAAGGGCTGGTCGATATAAAGGAACCGGCGCTTTTATTTGAAAAGGACAGGGATGGGAAATCACCCGTTGCTAAAAAATCCAGGCAAAATGTTCCTGAGGAAGGATCCGTAATTTCTGTAAATCCTGAAAAAGCTTCAACAGTTTTGAATATTGACCGGGTTGATGATTCTGATCTGATCATTTCCCATAAAAGAAATCCGGTTGATGAGGCTGGAATTCCAAAAGCACGGATTCCTTATCATTCAGATATTTCATTATCGGTGATCGGACAAAATACAGGGAAACTGAAAAAGAATTTACTTTCAGCCGGTCCGGGATCATCTATGCCGTTCCCGGCAGGCGGGAAGATAACAGCAGGTTTTATAACACTTTATAAAAACACCTGGCTGCTGAATCAGGAAACATTTGACGGATTAAAATCCGAAACGCTCAATACAACCGAGTTTGTCTTTTTCCCTGATGCCGGGTTAAGCCTGAATTATTCATTGAGTAAATACTGGTCGCTTCAGGCTGACGGATTTTTTTATTCCAGTACAGGACAGCAATATCATGACTATATTTACGGCCAGTATTTGAGGAAGAAGATAACACTCAGGTATTCAACAGTTTCATTTTCCGTTAAGCATAATTTCCCGGTGGCAGGATTTTTTCCGCCACGATCATCAGTAAATATATTAGCCGGAGGATACTTGTCTTTTTTACATCACGCCGGACAGACCATTGGCTGTGAGACAGAAAACATAATATCACAATACAACAGGTATGATTTTGGAATCAGATGCGGAGGTGAAATTGAATTTTATATCAACAATAAGCTGTCGGTAGCCCCTGGAATATTCACGACATTCGGAATGCCGAACATTTATAAAGGTGACGGCAATATTCCCGGTAATTTAAGAAGGACCAACAATGGGAGCGGGGGATTCCACATTACATTCTATTACCATTATGATTAAAATCAAGGACCGGCCAGACTCTGCTTATAAAGCTTGTCTTTTCACACGCCTTACAGTCCAATACCCGCTTAATACCGCAGAAAGTTGAATTTTCTCAGAAATTCATCGGCGATATTCAGTATTTCATCATCATAGTAGCGTGAATAAAGCTTATTGCCCTCACCCAGGTAGTGTCTCCTTCCCTCATACTGATGCAGTTCAAAATAATTGCCGGCCTTTTTCATTTCCGTCTGAAAGAACTGAACAGTCCATATTGGTACCTGTTCATCATAAGTCCCATGAAATTCGATCATGGGAGGCATGCCTCCTTTTATGTTATGAGCCGGTGAAATGCTCCAGATCTTATCTCTCCGTTCAGCCAGCAGCCTGTCGCACCAGCCTTCCACTGCATTGACGCAAGCAGAAAAAAGCAGCAATGCATCAGGCCGGCAGCTCAAATTAGGATCGTCTGATTTTTCATTGTAAAGGTCGATCATTGCGGTCGACAGCGCCAGGTGACCACCGGCTGACTGTCCGGCGGCAACTATTTTGTTTTTGTCGATGTGGAACCTGGAAGCATTGTCACGAACCCAGCGGATGGCTGACCTTGCATCCATAACTGATTCTATGGGGCTTATGGTACTGTGTGGAGTTACTCCGTTTTCAATCGAAAGCCTGTAACTTACTGAAATCGCTATTATCCCCTTCCTTGCATAACGCTCACATGTCGAAAAGAACTCCACGGGAGAACCATAAGCCCATCCTCCCCCATGAAAGAATACTATTGCCGTATTGTCATTTCTTTCAAAAGATCGCTTTGTGTAAAAAATGTCAGCAGCGAGTTTGATAGTATCGACTGTTTTGTACACTTCCCTGAAATGGACCACCTGTTCCTGGGATAGTATTTTATTATCAGTTTGGAACAGTGTGACTCCGTTTGCGGGAGTGACCATTGCAATTGATATACCCAGGCTGATAATTATGACCAGTTTATTCATTTGTTTGATTTTTTGGTTAACACTGGTTGAGGTTTATTATTTTCCCATGCTGAGCCTTTCACCTCCCACCTGTTGTTTATGTCATTATCTGCCACAATCAATGATACCCAGGGTTCATCAGGTGCTGTTATTTTGCCCTGCCATTTCAGGGTGACCTTTTCGCCTCCCCGGAGATTTACATTTTTCAGTGGATTTTTAATTGTCAGATTGCTGCTTCTGATGCTTATGTTATGAGATCCTGCACCTTCAACTACAGCTGTGATTGATACATTGCCCCCCGGAGTTGATTTTTCCGAGATCTTAACTTTTAAGATGGTGTTGTTCATTTTCTCTGGCAGGGCAACACCTGTCATGCCGGCTATCCCGCGCATAACACCAATCCATTGGTTCACCGGGTGGATCCATACCTCCTTGTATGTCCAGGTATTCTGTACCGGCCAGTAGGGTATGTCTGCATCCCCTTTAGTCTGGATACCTACAGGTAGAGCTCCGACAATATCCCCGGAAGATGGTGTATAAAGAGGGGGGAAATCATAGCCTGCTCCATACATTGTACTCTGCCCGAATGGATTTTTTCCCATGATCCATTCAAGCTGGTTGACTGCAAGCCCAAGACATTCAGTATCCTTTCTAAGACTGGCGGCATAATTAAGGGCCTGAGCCTGGGGTAGTATTGTTCCGAAGTGCCCCCTGTAGTCCATCCATACCGGGAATATACGGAGATAGTTCCCTTTACCCAAAGGGATCCCGTTAAGCACCTGCTTTCTGAATGAATCCCTTCTGCTTTCAGGCACCTGCAGGTAATCATTATCCCTGTAGATTGAAGAAGGCAGAAATCCATAAGGCTGTGTATATCCCGATATGGTTTTAAGGAACTCGGAATGCAGCACTACCGCTGAATACCATTTCATGTAGTCAGGATGGGAAGGAAAAGCATTACAAAGCAAGGCCAATGCAGCTATGGGTTCCTGTTCTCTCCCGTTATGACAATAGTGCAGTATATATTTCCTGGAAGGCCCGGTATAGAAAAAACCAGTCAGGGGAACGTCCATGCCGGGCTTTTTACGCTGCTGTGAGTCTGTAATTATTTCAGCCAGTTCGACAGCTTTTTCCCTGTATACCGGATTACCTGTGGCATGCCATAATTCTATGGATGCCAGAATCCCTGCCGATGCGATCTCATGGAGCACTTCTCCGGAATCGAATGAGACGCCCCAGACAGCCGTTGAATCATTCTCCCTGGTAATAACCATCTTATCCACAGCAAATTGCCAGTCAGCTTCTGCCATCCTCAGAGAGTAATTTGCCAGCCGGGGATCCCGGTCTCTCAGAATTCTGCCGGCAATGGCTTCCACTGATGATGCGATGAAATTTGTTTTTGGATTATTCCTGGCTGTGGAAGTGACATCATCATAGTCCCCGATAATTCCGTTGGTACGCCTGCTGTTTACAGATCCTTCGTTGCGGTATCCGTCTCCAAAGCTGGTTTTGAGGATCCATTCCAGGCCCCATCTGGCTTCTTCTATGAGCCTTTCATATAACCTGGGATTATTGCCCCTTTTCTTAACCTCTTCAGCAAGGGTGAACAACGCATAGGCTCCTTCGCCTGTATTCCGGAGTCCCTGAGTAAAATCGCCAGCATCGTGCCATCCACCATTGATCACAACTTTTTTGCCGTCATGTTCACAGGTCCAGTCGCGATGGCATACGTCGTGAATACCAGGGATTGGTGTTCCGCATCTTTCAACGTAATAGAAATTCAGGGCTTTCCATATTGTCTCTTCCCAGGCATCCAGGCTGATCGCAAATGAACCTGAAATGCTTTTCCCTGCCTCAATATGATAAGTACCTGTCTGATTTAGTTCTGTAAAATCCAGTACCTGAAAGGATCCCAGTCCGGAGTTTATGGTCTGAACCTGTTTTCTTAGGACTGGTTTTCCGGATCCTTCATCGATGATCGTAAATTCTTTCAGTGCAGAATCATTAATAATCGCTGTTTTCGGCATTCCCGGAAGGTATCCTGAATGACTGAAGGCAATTTTGCCTGTCCATACCGGCCATCCTTCAATGTAATCAGGATGAACCTTTTCAAGCTTCAGATCATCAATGTAGAAAGTGGTTGTGTCGCATACCTCAGGCTCGTGTCCCGATATTATGGTTGATATTTCAAGCTTGGTAATTTTGTCGCGGGCCACATTATCTATTTCCCAAACTATATGATTCCATTCATGGTTGACAAGGTTAAAAATTGATTCACCCTCCTGTCCGAAAAGTGCCGGCAGCTTCTCATTGCCATCGTTGAACACCCTTAACTCAAGCCAGTTCTGGTATGCTCCGGGATTGTCGGGATATATCCAGACCGAGATACGATTATATTCTGTCCAGTTTTCACCATTTACATAATGCCATATTCCTGCATTGCCCCAGCCACGCCCGCTCTTCGGAGCAGGAGTTTCAAGTTTGGAGGGAAACTTTACCTGTATTGATCTCTGACCGTCATGTGACCTTTTATCAGATGGGATTACTGAAACGTAATTCTTTCCGGATTCTTCTGCCCTGACGTCGCTTCTTGAGTCGACCAGTGCAATGGCCCCTCCCGTAAAGGAGATCCATTTAAGGTCACCTTCCATATTATCAAGGGATCTTGAATCCTGTATTTCCTTGTTGAGCCATCTGTGCCAGGCGGAGTGCTCAGCATTTATCTTCAATGGTTCCTGGCCTGTTAAGTTAATTGCTGAAAAAACGGCCATTAAAACAAAAGCATTCTTCATCATGTCTTCAAAAAGTTGTATTATTTACAATATCAAAAATAACCCTTGTTGCTTTTAAAGTTTACAAAAACAGACTTATTCTTTATACCCGGGTTATCAACATTACTGATGTTCAAAGAGCAGAGAGCAAGGAGCAAAGAGTGAAAACAAAGAGCGAAGAGCAAGGAGCAAGGAGCAAGGAGCAAAGAGCAGAACTATTAAGACACTGCCATAAAGTTCATTTGTCGGCTAAAAGGTAATCTTTATTTCGATATTAGATTGGTTTTTAATTTCATGTGGTATAAATTTGAATAAAGTATTGCCAGATCATCTTGTTTCATTTGTTAATTACATCATATTCAACCAAATATTTGAAAAAATGAAAAAGTACCCCGTTCTGATTTTGGTTTTGTTTTTGTCAGGAGCCTGGAATTCCCTGGTTTTTCCACAGGCGTCAGCTGAAAAGATCTTCCAGGTGAAGGGATTCAGCTGCACTTCACCCAGGCATCATGAAGTGGACCGTTTTGTGAAGTTCATTGATGAAGAACTGGCTCCCCGCGGAGTAAACACCCTGGTTGTCTTTGTATGTGACAAGGATTACAATTACCAGTTTGAAAGCTATCCCCAGCTCAGCGATCCTTCACTGTTGTCAAAGGAGGATGTGAAAAAAATAGTGGCAGTCTGCAGGAAGAACAGCATAAGGGTTATCCCGCAGATCAACCTGCTTGGCCATCAGTCGTGGAGAGAGAAGCCCAATAAGCTGCTCGAAAAGTTTCCCGAATTCGATGAGACTCCGCATATCAAACTGCCTGAAAAATATGTATGGCCAAATGATGATGACCTTTATTGCAAGAGCTATTGCCCGCTTCACCCCGATTTGCATAAGGTGCTTTTTGCCTTGATAGATGAGATATGCGATGTATTCGAGACAGATGCATTTCATGCGGGGATGGATGAGGTGTTTTATCTTGGTGATGACAAATGCCCCCGCTGTTCGGGTGTCGACAAAGCTGAGCTCTTTGCAGGCGAGGTGAACAAAATAAGAGATCACCTTGCAGGGAAGAACAGGGAGCTGTGGATCTGGGGCGATCGTCTGATAGACGGGAGGAGTACAGGCATCGGCTTGTGGGAGGGAAGCTACAATTATACATGGAGGGCAATCGATATGATACCGAAGGATGTGGTGATCTGCGACTGGCACTATGAAAGGGCTGATCACACTCCTGTATATTTTGCAATGAAGGGTTTTCGTGTGATCACCTGTACCGGGCGAAAACCGGAAACAAGTGTTACCCAGGCTGAAGATATGGCACGTTTCAGAAAGAACACCACAAAGGAAATGAATCCCAGATATTACGGGATGATGCAGACTGTCTGGTCATCCACCGATCAGTTTATTGATGCTTTCTATGGCAAACAATCAGCAGGGGCAACGGGCAGAGGAAATCCCGCTGACGGCTTCAAAGCCCTGTACAAAAGGATCAATGAACTGGAGCAGGGGAAGTGATATCCCTCCCCAATATCGGATTGTATTATCATCGTGAAACTACATGAAAGCATCCCTGCTGCCTTTCATATGTCGCCCAGCATTTGTTTTCCTTCTTTAATTCATGGATAACCTCGGCAAGCGCTTCCTTCATATACCATTTGTCGCATTCTGTAACTTTGAATTTCCTGAACAGGAAACGGGCATAGGAAATGTCAAAAGCATTGCCATACAGATGAGGACTGTTTTCTGAGGCATTTATGTTGGTCTTTTCAAGCTTGCCGATTTTTTCAGAAGTACGCGTCATAGAGGTAATAATGAACCGGGATCCCTTGAATCCTTCTTTCTCGACTTTCTTCCTGAATCTCCTCCCTATCTCATCAAGAAGCTTTTTACTCTCCCTGGTCAGACAGGGATAGCTGTGCGTCATGTTTTCAACCTTATAATACCGGCCGCTTTTAACCATGACTAATTGTCTTGTTGATAATCTTTTACCTATGTCATTGGCATCCGAACATTTATCTATCCCCTCTAACCTGGCCCTGTCCGAGTATTCAACTATCCTGTCGTTCAGCTTTTTACTGTAAACCTGCTGGTGATTCCTGCATTTGTTGCTGAAGAAATTCAGCATCAGGGCTCTGTTTGAACCAGGTATAATGATCACACATAATGAGAAAATCACGATGATAGAAAGCCATACTTTTAGCCTGTATTCCTTTTTGAGACGGATCCTTCTTCTGACCATTACAAACAATTATGGCCTAAAAATAGATATATAACCCCCGGGAAATTAGAAGAGATATTCACAGGTGATATGGTTTGTATTAACATTCCCTTAAAAACGGATCACCTTAATTCCCCTTTTTCAAAACCTCAATAGCGAATTCGACGATGTTGGTTGCGGAGTCTTTTCAGGGTATTTCACTGTAGAAGTTGTAGTAACCCGATCCGACTTCAAACACAACGTAATTATTTTCAGTTCTCAGGTATCTGGTTCCTTCTGATCCCGATGCAATGACGCCATTTTCAAAAACTTTGCCGGGATCATCGCCCGGTATATGGACGATCGCAGATGTATTTACAGGTATATTTATGTGATGCTTAAACAACCTGCCTGACTTACCCCAATCGGAAATGACCAGTCCATGCACTGTCCTAACAGATGATTTGACATATTCCAGACCCTGGGGGATATTCGGTTTGATTATGATTGTTTTATAACCCGGTGTTGCCGGGATTATTCCTCCAAACCTTGTATAGAATGTTTTATCTGCACCTGAAAACATAGCGTGATCATAAGTTTGCATCTCCCTTCCTGTTTTAATAGTTCCCCACTGCTCCCATGTAGTGGTGGCATCGTGGTTCAGGATCTGATCGCCGAAGCTTGGGTATGTATTCCGCGTAAAAAGGGTTAAAGCTGCATCAGCATGGCCGTAATCGCACAATAAGTCTGCCAGAAAGGAGGTACCGTAAATTCCTGAACCAAAGTGCCCGGAACCTTCAACTGACACATTATTGACAAGATTCTCAACGACCTGGCTTTTCCTGTTCTCAGGGACTACTCCGCTCAGCAGTGGCATAATGTATGTTATTTGTTTGCCGCTGCCATATTTATTTGTTGAGCTGTTAAACAGTTTTTCATTAAAAGCTATTTTTATTGAGTCTGCTCTTGCAGCGTATTTAATTGAATCACCAGCCTTTCCAAGTATTCCTGCCATTTCTGAGAGCAGCCCGGTGATGTAATGGTATAAAGCCGTGTTCACCACCTCTCCTTCACTGAAGCTGTTTTCGTAGGTGCCGTCGGTAAAGGGAGGGCACCAGTCGCCAAAACTCCCTGACCAGTAGTTTGTACCTGCGGCGCTGGCCGTGCAATGGTCGACTTCTTTTTTTGCTGACGGGTAAAAGGTCTCCAGGATCCTTTTGTCTCCATAATATTTATACATCAACCATGGTCCCAGCACCTGGCCGGCAGACCAGTCTGGGTTTGAGGTGCTGCCATAAATATCACCAAGCCATTTTTTGAAATATTGCTGTACATCAAAATTTTGAATGGCGGCTTCATAAATGCAGTTTGCATCCATCTGGCAGGGAGTCCTTTCATCACGAACAGGATTATCAGTAACAATGCTCACCATATTATTCAACATGGTCCACCGGAAATTGCTGTGGATCCTGTTGATCAGAGGATCTGAACATGAAAACCTGCCTGTGGATTCAACATCAGAATGAACGGCGCAGGCAATTATTGATGAGAGCGATGGAGTTCCGGGATAACCTGTGACTTCCACATACCGGAATCCGTGATAGGTGAACCTTGGCTCATAGTATTCATCTTCCGGGCTTCCTTTGCAGATATATGTGTCGGTGGCTTCGGCTTTCCGGTTGGTGTGGGTGTTGAGTGTGCCATTCTTATTGACAGTTTCCGCATGACGCAGCACTATCCGGCCACCTGCCGGTGCTCCTCTGACGTGAAGTCGTACCCATCCGGCGATATTTTGCCCGATATCGTAGACAAAGGTGCCCGGAGCAACCTCTTTGAAAGAGACCGGCTTTATTATTTCCGTCACCCTCACCGGAGATGACATATTCGATTGCATTGCTCCGGGAGGGGCAGAGGTTATTGTTACATTCTCCCAGTTTTTATCATTATACCCATAAACATCCCATCCTGTTTTCTCCCTGGTTGCATCATAAGTTTCCCCATTATACATGTCGGCTGAAATAATCTGGCTGTCAGCAGCTTTCCAGGTTGCATCCGTGACAATGGAGGTTCCGGTGCCGTCAACAAATTCAATATTCATCTGCAATATCACCCTTTTGGAGTCCATCCATCTCCATCCATATATACTGTATGATGGGCCGTAACCGTTTGCCAGCCAGAGGCCGGCTGTGTTTCCACCCTTCTTTAAAAAACGGGTTACATCGTAAGTATCATAGAGATGTCTTCGTGTATAAACAGTATTGGCAGGTGTGAGAACCTGATCCCCCACCTTTGATCCGTTGAGGTGCATCTCGTACCATCCCAGTCCGTAAACAAAAGCTGTTGCCTTTTTAATCTCTTTCTGAATATTGAAATCTTTTCTGAAAAGGGGAGACACTTTTTCCCTGGCTGTGCCTATCCATTTCCCTTTCCAGTCGGCTTTATTCAGCAATCCCATTTCCCACCAGGCAGCCGGCGACCATTCGGATGCAACGTTATTTTCGTCCCATACTTTTACTTTCCAGTAATAACGGATTCCGCTCTTGAGGGCAGGTCCTTTATAAATGATATTTATCTGGTTATCAGACACTACCTTTCCGCTGTTCCATACATCGCCATTACCGGTTTCGAGACCGGCTTCCCCCGAGGCAATGATTACCTGATATCCGGTTTGCTTCAGCCCGCGACCAGAACCGGTCAACAACCAGCTGAATCCGGGTTGCATTACCTCAATTCCGAGGGGATTGACCTTCCATTCTGTTTTTAAGTCTGTGGGTGTGATTTTCCCTGAGGTGCACAATGATGATACCGGGGAAAGAGCTATAAGAACCAGTAGTAAAGGCAGACACTTCTTCATATAGGTATAAGTTTTATTTTAATAGTAGTCTGTAACTCGGATGAATGATAGATAATTACTTTGGCAAGAATGTCAGGAATAATATTTGAAGTTACAAATAAAAGCTGATAATATTGTTCTGAAAATCCTTGTGGAGGATAATAGGGTTTCCTGAAATATTAAATATTCCACTTCCATTTTTGAGGATTTGCCCTGAAATAATTCCTTATTCGGTCCAATGAGGTATTATCAGGGATAATGTGATCATAGAATCTTGGTTGCCAATACAAATCCATTTTCA
>CAZTDW010000124.1:0-6036 GCA_964611835.1 uncultured Rikenellaceae bacterium
AAATATATAAAATTATTGATGACTCATCCATTAATCTGAACCGCCCTTAAAACATATCCCTCGAGACTGCATACTTAACTGTAACCCATTTCCCAGCCCTGAAATCTGCATTAATTCAGAATTGTTTTACAAAAGATGAATATTAACCATATGTTTATTAGATCATATTCCTGATTTATAACACTTTTAAATTCGTTGCAATCAGAGTCCGGTTTATTCCCCTCCAAATGTTATCATGAACAGGAAAGCATTGTATTTTTACAGCTGACAAAATCTTAATTAAATGAAGAGTAAAATATCAAATATTGTTAATCGCGAAGCTCAGGCAATTAAAAATATCCCGATAACCGACAGTTTTGAAGCAGTAACAGGCATGATCTACCACAAAGTCCATGAGAAAGGCGGCAAGGTAATCACCAGCGGCATGGGAAAAGCCGGGCAGATAGCCCATAACATAGCAACAACTTTAAGCTCCACCGGCACTCCCTCGGTCTTCCTGCATCCAAGCGAAGCCCAGCATGGAGACCTGGGAATCCTGCAGGAAAATGATGTGCTGCTTGCAATCTCCAACTCGGGTAAGACAAGAGAGATAATTGAACTCATAGATCTTAAAAACAACCTCTTTCCACAGGTCCCGGTTATTGTTATTACCGGTGCCGATAAAAGTCCGCTGGCCCTTAAGGCTGATCTGGTAATTTCTACCGGGGCGCCGGCAGAGGTATGCCCCCTCGGACTGACCCCTACAACCTCCACAACCGTTTTTACAGTGATAGGAGACGTTCTTGTCGTCCTGATGATGGAAAAGATAGGTTTCAGCGCTGAAGATTATTCCAAAAGGCATCACGGAGGATACCTCGGTGCAAAATCGAGGGAACAATCCAATCACCTGAATGATCATGGCAAATTGCATACATAAATTGCAATAAATTTTAAGGAAAAAACATTTTGCCATTTTTGGTATCAATGGCAAAAAAGATTAGTTTTGAGCCTTTCACAAATAAGTCTATAACATAAAACTTGATCTATGGCAACCAGTACCGCTTCAAATGGTATAAGCAGAAAGAATTATATTTTTTCAATTACCGTAATCGGGATTTTCTATTTCATCTTCGGGTTCGTCACCTGGCTGAATGGAATTCTTATCCCTTTTCTGAGGACAGCATGTGAACTGAATGACTTTCAGGCATATTTCGTAACTTTTGCCTTTTATGTTTCTTACCTGGTAATGGCCCTGCCGTCGTCGGCGGTGCTTAAAAAGACCGGATTTAAAAACGGAATGGCACTTGGATTATGGGTGATGGCTGCAGGATCACTGATTTTCATTCCAGCGGCCCTGGCCAGAAATTACGGACTTTTCCTGACCGGGCTTTTCGTTGAAGGTACAGGCCTTGCATTGCTTCAGACTGCATCAAACCCTTACGTAACAATTATAGGACCCAGGGAAAGTGCAGCCAAAAGAATGAGCATAATGGGGATAGCAAACAAATTTGCCGGTGCCATCGCACCTGTTATCCTTGCAAGCATCATCCTGAAAGACTCGCATATCCTGGAAGAAAAACTTGCCCAGGCCATGGATGCAGCTTCAAGAGCAGTTCTTCTGGACGAAATGGCACGCAAAGTTATAATGCCATATATCGTAATGTCAATAATTCTTGTACTGCTTGGACTGCTGCTACGGTTTGTCCACCTGCCTGAAGTTGATACCGATCATGAAGATGAAGCAATAGGTGTTGCCAACCTTAAAAAGACCAGCGTCTGGCAGTTCCCCCATCTTGTAATTGGCGTTATAGCCCTTTTCTTCTATGTGGGTGTCGAAGTGATCGCCGGCGATACAATAATCAGGTACGGCCAGTCACTTAATATTCCAATGGAATCATCAAAATACTTTACATCCCTGGCACTGTTTGCCATGATCGCAGGATATCTTCTCGGGATCATCTTCATACCAAAGTATATAAGCCAGGGCAATGCATTGAAGATATGCACAATCCTTGGACTCATCTTTTCCTTTGGAGCAATTTTTACGCCTGCTGATATAGTCTTTAATGTTCCGTTCATTGATGTGACAACATTCAAATCGATACAACTGGTACTACCGCTTACTGTTCTGTTCGTCGGGCTGATGGGATTTGCCAACTCCCTGGTCTGGCCCGCCATGTGGCCGCTCGCCCTCGACGGATTGGGTAAATTCACCAAAACAGCATCAGCATTGCTTATAATGGCTATTGCAGGAGGAGCTCTCCTTCCGCTCGCTTACGGAAAACTGGCTGTGAGCTTTTCGACCCAGGCTGCTTACTGGATCTGCGTTCCATGTTACCTTATTATTATGTACTACGCATTCCATGGATATAAAGTAGGAAAACAAAATGCATGATCTGAAGAAAATATTTGACTGCTTCAGGGCGGAAGGGACATTTCTTGAGGGAGGCCCGTATGGCAGTGGCCATATTCACGACACTTTCCGGGTTATAACCGCAGAAGCTGACAAGGATGATTATATCCTTCAACGCCTTAACAACAGGATTTTTAAAAACATCCCCGACCTACAGGATAATATAGAAAGGGTTACAGAACATCTTCACAAAAAATACCTCAAAATACCAGGATCAAACGTCAAACGCGAATGCCTTACCCTGATACCAGCCCAAGACGGAAAAAGCTGGATTGAAGATGATGAAGGCAAATTCTGGAGGATGTATATTTTCATAACCGATCACAGGTCATATGATATAGTTGATTCTCCCGGTAAAGCTTACCAGGGTGGTAAAGCCATCGGCAAATTCCAGGCGATGCTATCAGATCTGCCGGGCAATCCCCTGCATGAAACAATACCATTTTTCCACGACATAGAAAAACGCCTGGAAACCTTCGACAGGATCAGAAAAACCAACCCTGTGGGAAGGGCTGAAAAGGCAACCGGAGAAATTGACTTTGCACTGATGAGAACCAATGAGATGAAGATCATACTCCGGCTGGGCCGCGAAGGAAAAATTCCGTTGAGAATAACCCATAACGATACAAAATTCAACAATATCCTTCTTGATCAAAACGATAAGGCCCTTTGCGTGATCGATCTGGATACCGTTATGCCCGGATATGTTCACTATGATTTCGGCGACTCAATCAGAACTGCAGCAAATACTGCTGCCGAAGATGAAAAGGATCTGTCGAAGGTCAGAATGGATATTGGCTTGTTCAGGGCATATGCGGAAGGTTACCTGTCTGAGACAAGAGATACACTCAATACGGTGGAAAAGGAATATCTGGCATTTGCACCGCGGCTGATTACCTTTACCATCGGACTAAGATTCCTGACCGACTATATTGACGGGGATAATTATTTCAAGATCCATCATACGCATCATAACCTGCAGAGGGCAAGAGCGCAGTTTAAGCTTGTTTCAAGCATGGAAGAGCAATATCAGGAAATGCAGAATATAATAAGAAATCTTACCTGAAAACGACTGCTGATCCGGCAGTTATAACAACCGGGATGCTTATAAAAACCAGTACTTTTTCATCTGCATTATGAAAGAGACGCACCAGAGGATCATATGGAATAAGGAAGAAACAGAATTCCTAAAAGGATTCGGTGATCCCTGGGCTATTCAGGTTTTTCTTGATTCAATTGATTATAATCCTGATTATGAGTGCAGATCGCCCAGGTGGGTAATGCGTAAAAGATCCGCACATTGTTTCGAGGGTGCCCTGTTTGCCGCTGCAGCACTTGATTTCCTGGGTTACAGGCCAACCATAGTGGATATGAAAGCTCACAATGATGACGATCATGTTATTGCCGTATTCCGCGAGGGCCGTTTCTGGGGGGCTGTGGCTAAATCAAATTTCACATCTTTAAGATACAGGGAGCCCGTCTATTCCTCTCTGAGGGAACTTATCATGTCATATTTTGACTTTTTTTTCAATACCAACGGCGAAAAATCGCTTCGCTCCTATTCAAGGCCATTTGACCTGACAGTCTTCAATAAAAGAAATTGGGCTACCACTGACGATGATCTTGAATATATAGGAGATAAAATCGAATCGCTTTACCATTATCCGGTTGTTAACGATAAGCAGGTGAAGAAGCTGAAAATTGCAGGAGACTATATGCTGAATGCCGGACTTCTTGGTTCAAATGCTGCCGGACTCTTCAAGCCATCCTGATAAAAGCATTTCATTCGAAAAAAATATAGCAATATACTTCTGATTATTAATCAAATACATAATTAACTGACGACATGGTCGAAAGTTTATTTTGTAATACACCCAATAATCATTACTTTTGTGGCCCTTGACCGGAAAGCTGAATGATACAAAAGAAGGAGTTTGAAAAGAGTCGGTTCTGATATAAATTCTAATATTGTATGGATCTAACAAACAAAAATTTCAAGGCTTTTATCGAACGGCAGGATGCAATAAAGAAGCAATACAGCCCACAACAGACAGCAAAACAGCATTCAAAAGGTAAGCTTGCAGCTCATGAAAGGATCGACCTGCTATTTGATGCAGGGACTTTTGAGGAAATTGATGCATTTGTCACACCGGCAGACCAGCCTGTTGAATTCGGTAAAGTCGAAAAATCATTTGGCGACGGTGTAATTGTAGGACATGGGAAGGTAAACGGTCGTCTTGTCTTTGCATATGCGCAGGATTTTACAATAATGGGGGGCTCACTAGGGATAGTCCATGCAAAGAAAATTTCCAAAATACAGGAGATGGCTCTCAAAATGGGAGCTCCGATCATTGCATTGATCGATTCCGGAGGTGCCAGAATTCAGGAAGGAGTAGCCAGTCTGAGCGGTTATGCATACATTTTTCATAATATAATTCATTCTTCGGGAATAATTCCCCAGATATCTGTTATAATGGGCCCGGCTGCCGGCGGCGCTGTGTACTCCCCTGCCCTGACCGATTTTGTCTTTATGACAAACCATACAAGTTACATGTTCGTTACTGGGCCGAATGTAGTAAAGGAAGTGCTTAACGAGGATGTTACTTTTGATCAGCTTGGCGGAGCAGAAATCCATGCCCGCAAAAGCGGTGTGGCTCATATGATATATGATGATGAGGAAAATACTATACTTGCTCTGAAGAAGTTCCTTGCCTACCTGCCATCAAATAACGTGGAAAATCCTCCCGTGGTCCCCGACGACGGATCAGTGCCCGATGTAAATCAAAAGCTCAGGGATGTTGTGCCCGATGATCCGAACAAAGCATACGATGTAAAGGATGTTATAAACCTTATAGTTGACCGGAACAGTTTTTTTGAGACTGCCGAGTTGTTCGCACCAAACATTGTGACCGGACTTGCCCGGATCAAAGGCAGAACCATTGGTGTGGTTGCAAACCAGCCCAAGGTCCTTGCCGGCGTTCTGGATATTGATTCTTCAACCAAGGGAGCCAGGTTCATACGATTCTGCGATGCTTTCAATATTCCCATACTTACCCTTGAGGATGTACCGGGGTTTCTGCCGGGAGTTGATCAGGAACACTCGGGAATTATACGCCATGGAGCCAAGATGCTGTTCGCATACAGCGAAGCCACGGTCCCAAAAATCACCATAATACTGCGTAAAGCATACGGAGGGGCATTTATTGTCATGAACAGTAAAAACCTTGGCGGTGATTTCAGCTTTGCCTGGCCTACCGCTGAAATAGCGGTGATGGGACCCGACGGAGCTGTGGCAATCCTTTACCGCAGGGAGCTTGCACAGTCGAAAAATCCGGCAGAACTTAAAAAGGAACTTGTTAAGAAATACCGCGATAAAGTGGCAAATCCCTTCATCGCGGATGAACTGGGATATATAGATGAAGTAATAGATCCTGCCGTGACACGCAAAAAAGTGATATCCGCTTTATCTGCCCTGAGCAACAAATGGGTAAAGGTGCCGGCCAGGAAACATGGGAATATGCCACTTTAGTAAGACAAAAGACAAAAGTCACAAGGAAAAAGGAAAAAGTAGATCCAGCATGCTTGCTGGATAATCTTTAAAGAAGTAAAAAGGAAAAAGAAGAAAGATCCCCTCCCGGGGGGCC
>CAZTDW010000124.1:6136-12068 GCA_964611835.1 uncultured Rikenellaceae bacterium
GAGCGTTAAGAAATGATCCGGTGGATCATTTTAGCGATGGAGCCGGTCTGCAGGGGGGCCGAGCGTTAAGAAATGATCCGGTGGATCATTTTAGCGATGGAGCCGGTCTGCAGGGAGGGTATCTGGTGAGGGGCCAGGGGTGGGTTAAAACAGAATTATCTCATAATACAAAATGAAAATCAAGCGTATACTTATTGCAAACCGTGGAGAAATCGCTGTCAGGATAATTAAGACTGCTGCCAGGATGAAAATCCAGACGGTTGTCATAAAGACTGCTGTCGAACCGAATGCAATGTACGTATCAATGGCTGATATTGCCTTCGACAATACTGATGACAACTCGGAGATACCGGTTTTCCTGAATATCGACAGGCTCATTGAGATTGCCAGGGAAACGGAAGCAGATGCAGTTCATCCCGGATACGGCTTTCTGGCAGAGAATGCATATTTTGCCCAGAAATGCATCGACAACAATGTTATTTTCATTGGACCGTCACCCGATGCAATCTATAAAATGGGAAACAAGACGATAGCCCGCAGGATTGCACTCGCTGCAGGAATTCCCATGGCAATGGGAAGTGAAGGCAATATAGGGAATGAGGAGGAAGCCGCTGCAGTCGCTGAGAAAATAGGCTATCCGGTAATAATCAAGGCCGCTTCAGGCGGAGGAGGAAGGGGAATGAGGATTGTAAGAAATCCTGAGGAGATGGAAAGAATGTTCATATTAGCCAGCAAAGAGGCGGAAAAAGCGTTCAATGATCCTTCAGTTTTCATAGAAAAATACATTGAAAATCCGAAACACATCGAATTTCAGATCCTTGGTGATACAGCCGGGAATATTATCCATCTTGGAGAAAGAGAGTGTTCCATACAAAGGAAACACCAGAAATTGCTGGAAGAAGCACCGTCAGTTGCCCTGGACGATAAACTCAGAAAGACCATGGGCAGCATCGCTGTGAAGATAGCTTCTGCAGTTAACTATTATTCCGCCGGTACCGTAGAGTTCCTGCTTGATTCTGACAAGAATTTCTATTTTATGGAAATGAATACCAGAATTCAGGTGGAACATCCCGTGACAGAGATCGTAACTGGTATCGATCTTATTGAACAACAGATCCTTGTAGCAAACGGAGAATCACTCGGGATCAGGCAGAAGGATGTGAAACTTACAGGCTGGGCAATTGAATGCAGAATCAATGCTGAAGACGTTCAGGCAGGATTTGCTCCCGCACCCGGCAAAATCGAAAAGCTGAGCCTGCCTTCATCAAATTACATAAGGGTTGATACGGGTGTGCAGGCAGGATCGTCAATCGTAGCCAACTACGACTCGATGATCGCTAAACTCATAATCAGCGGCAAAGACCGCAAGGACGCGCTTAGAAACTGCAAAATGGCGCTTGATAAGGTATGGATCAAAGGGACCAAGACTACTCTACCTTTTTTCAGGATGCTGGTCAGGAACCATAAGTTCATGAAGGGTGACTTTACCACAGCATTCATTGAAAAGGATCTGGAAAAGTATTTCCTCAGCAGCGAGTATGAGGAGATGCTGGCAGCCTGGCTTGCCACAAAACTCTTCATCGACGAGAATCTTCTTGATGACAGCATCCAGGTAGATTTTGAACATACCAGGGAAATGAGTCCCTGGCTTCTGAATAAAAGAATCAATCAATTCTAACCCGGGAATAGATATGCCAGACAAGAAATCAGGAATAAACAAACTTTACGCCCTTTCTTCCGAAAACAAGCTTTTCTGTTTTCCCCGTCCGCTGAAACACTCAATCAGGATAGGCAAAAGGGTCTATGATGTTAAACTGAAGATTGATGATAAGTTCGGAACTTACATTTTGTGGAAGAACAGGAAATACCCTGTTGAAATCGTCAGATCGAGGCAGAACAAATATGAAATACTTTTCAACGATATAAGCTATACATTTACCGTTGAAACTCCATTTTCCCTCAAGAGGCTGAAGGTACTTAATTCCGGCAAGGGAAAAGCGGACAAGGAATTGCTAAAGGCACCGATGCCGGGTAAAATAATTGATGTGCTGGTCCGCGAAGGTGCCAGCGTTCTCAGGGGCGAGCCCGTGGTAATACTCGAGGCCATGAAGATGCAGAACGAAATACAGTCGCCTGTAAACGGCAAAGTGGTGGCCATCAGCACCAGGCCGAATACCAATGTCATGAAGGATGACCTTCTTATTGAAATCAAGGTAGAATAAAAACCCTGTTGAAACAAACGACTCACGGATCAGGGTTTCCTTTCCAGACCGGAATTCTGAATCGTGAGTCGTGCTTCTTTTTTGTCAGATCCTATTTGGCAGGAACCTGCTTAAGTGTTTCGCACAGAAAATCATAAAACTTCTTCACTGTGGGAATAAGGACTTTCTCATCGGGTGAATGGGGATACTTGATAGTTGGTCCGAAGGATATCATGTCAAGCTTCGGATAGATCCCGCCTATCAGACCACATTCGAGCCCGGCATGAATTGCTTTGATCAAAGGCAGCTCACCAAACATCTTCTGATATACTCCGCTCATGGTTTTCAGAATTGGTGAATCCATATTTGGTTTCCATCCCGGATAGCTTCCGTGCATCGAGACTTTCGCTCCGATAAGATGAAATACCGCTGCTATTTTCCATGCAGTAGCTTCCTTTGATGTATCAACCGAACTTCTTGTAAGATTATGGACTTCATATTTCCCCTTTCCGCACCTTACGATTGCCAGGTTATTTGAAGTTTCAACCAATCCCTGCACTGACTGGCTCATTCGTTGCACACCATTGGGGCATGCAAAGACGGAACGGATGACTTTAAACTGATCCTTGCTGTTCATGACTCTGGCAGGTCGTTCTGTCTTTTTACATTTTATTGAAATTGTTGGCTCAACTCCGGCGAATTCATTTTTGTACATTTTATCATATCCCTTCACGAATTTCTCAAATTCACCGGCACGGGAAGAGGGTACCAGAACAACTGAATGGGATTCACGCGGGATTGCATTTCGCAAATCTCCCCCTGCAGCTTCGGCCAGCCTTATTTTAAAATCAGACTCTGCCTGCATCAGAAATCTGAACATAAGCTTGTTGGAATTTGCTCTGCCCAGTGCTATATCAACTCCTGAATGGCCACCTTTCAGCCCCCGCATAAGAACCTCATAGGCAACCATTCCGGCGGGGCATTTTACTTCTTCATATTTTCCGGTGGCGCTTACATCAATTCCGCCGGCGCATCCCACATTGAACTCACCATCGTCCTCAGAGTCGAGATTCATAAGGATATCCCCTCTGAGAAGTCCCTTTTTCAGTCCAAATGCACCGGTCATTCCAGTCTCTTCATCTATTGTAAGGAGGACTTCAAGCGGACCGTGGGATATATCTTTGGATGCAAGGATAGCCAGTGCGGCGGCAATACCTATACCGTTGTCGGATCCAAGTGTGGTACCGTTTGCTTTTACCCATTCACCGTCAATGACTGACTCAATGGGATCCTTTTCAAAATCATGAACCTTGTCGCTGTTTTTCTGTGGCACCATGTCGAGATGTGCCTGAAGTATGACACCCTGCCGCTTCTCCATACCTTTGGTGGCATTCTTTCTCACGATCACATTTCCTGCTTTGTCTACATGTGATTCCAGCTTATGCTCCTCAGCAAACCTGAGTATATATTCAGTTATCTTCTTTTCCTTCTTCGACGGACGGGGAATTTGGGTTATTTCGTAAAAATAGTTCCATAACGGTTTCGGTTCCAGATCTCTTATGTCGCTCATAGTATTAAAGATTTTAGTTCATAAACTGATTAATCGATAAAAGTACAAAAAAGAGGTTAAAAAACCATAAGTATGGTATTAATTCAGTGGATTGTAAATCAGCTGATCCGGAATGTAAATCAGTTATAGTTTTCCGATGGTGATAACAATGGAAAAACTTGACTGCCTTTAATTTTGTTCTTTTTGCCATTATTTATATTTTTGCATGCCTGATTGAGAGAACGTAATAAAAGTATTGGAACTGATCATGAATATCAAGACACATTTTTTTCAATCGCTCACAATGGAACGATCAATTTATTTTATTGATTAAATCAGATGACCTTCCTTCATATTATTATTGCGCTTGTTCTGATATTCGACTTCATTAACGGTTTTCACGATTCAGCCAACTCAATTGCATGTGTGGTCTCCACAAAAGTACTGTCGCCATTAGCTGCAGTAACCATGGCTGCGTTCTTTAACTTTATAGCTTTTCTGGTTTTTCATCTTAAGGTTGCCGCTACTATTGGAAAAGGAGTGGTTGAAACCGATGCAATAAACATGAATGTAATCGGGGCAGCACTCGTGGCAGCTATAACCTGGAATCTGCTTACATGGTGGTGGGGTTTGCCTTCCAGTTCATCACATACCCTGGTTGGCGGGCTTATTGGCGCAGCAGTGGCAAATTCGGGATTCGGTTCGATCATTGCCGGAGGAGTAATGAAAATCGTTGCTTTTATATTTATTGCCCCCATACTTGGATTTTTGGTCTCTTTCTTTCTTTCATCACTCATTATGTGGCTCTTGAGAAATACTCAGCCTTTTGCTGTTGACAAATGGTTCAGAAGACTGCAAATTTTATCGGCATCTGCGTTCAGCCTCGGACATGGAGGAAATGATGCACAAAAGTCTATGGGAATTATCTGGGTGGCAATGATAATATCAGGACTGGTTACAAAGGAAGCCAAGGAGCCTCCGGCATGGGTTGTATTGTCATGCTATTCAGCCATAGCGCTGGGAACACTTTTCGGAGGATGGAGAATAGTCAAAACCATGGGACAAAAGATCACCAAACTCAAACCATTCGAAGGATTCTGCTCAGAAACTGCAGGATCCCTTACCCTTTTCGCTGCCACCCATTGGGGAATACCGGTCAGTACAACTCATACCATTACAGGAGCAATAATGGGCGTTGGTGCCCGGAAAGGCGCCTCCGCAGTAAAATGGGGAGTAACCACGAAAATTTTCTGGGCATGGATATTAACAATACCGGTTTCCGGTGTTGTAGGTTCAATAATGTATTTATTATTTAACTGGTTAAACAAATAATTGGAAACCATAATACACCAATAATATGAATATCGATAAACTTCTCAAATTCTTTGTTCCCAAAGACCATTCGTTTTATCCGCTTTTTGAGGAGGATGCAAAAAACCTTGTGAAAGCAGCCGAGCTTCTTAACGAGCTTCTTTTAAGCACTGATCACGAAGAACGTGAAAGGATCACCAAACAGATCAAGGATGTTGAGCATATCGGCGACCAGATCACCGACAAGACCTTCCAGCAGCTCAACAAGTCATTCATTACTCCTTTCGACCGTGAAGATATTCATGAACTTGCAGGTCACATTGATGATGTTGTGGATTCAATCAACGGCATAAGCAGAAGAATCTGCCTGTACAAACCCAAAACGCTGATGCCGGTCTACAAACAGATGGCCGAAATGATCCTGGAAGCTGCCAAAGAGATAGAGATTTGCATAAGCTGCCTGAATGATGCCGCCGCAAATAAGGCCGAAATCACCCAGGCTTGCAACAAGGTTACTGACATTGAGCATAAAGCAGATGAGTATTACTTCGTTGCAGTATCCGAATTATTTGAAAAGGAAACAGATCCCGCTGAAATCCTTAAAAACAACAAGATCCTTGAGATCCTCGAAAGATGCGTAGATGAAGAAGAAGATGTCACCGATGTCATAAAAGCCATCCTGATAAAAATGGCTTAACAACCGGGAATCTCCCTAAATAAATTTAAGAATAACCTTCAGGGGTACCTACACCGGGACATCCGTATTGTTGCGATGAGCATCAGTCCTGACTTTTGACAATTAGTGCGGTATAAGATGCGACCACTCAGTTTATGAATCTAAGAAACCCATCCCCTGCCCCTTCCCTTTAAA
>CAZTDW010000125.1:0-11913 GCA_964611835.1 uncultured Rikenellaceae bacterium
GGATAATAGCCGATATATCCCGGTATATGAACAGGATCATTGAGGTTAACAGGGATGAAAAATGGGTCAGGGTTGAACCGGGAGTGGTCCTGGATGAACTGAATATTTTCCTTAAACCTTTTGGATTGTTTTTCGGACCTGAAACTTCCACTTCAAACAGGTGCAATCTTGGGGGAATGGTTGGAAACAATGCATGTGGATCACACTCGCTGGTTTACGGGTCAACCAGAGACCATACCATAGAGATCAGGACTCTTCTGAGCGATGGCAGCGAAGCATTGTTCGGCCAGGTCGACAAAAGTACCTTTGATGAGAAATGTGGCCTTGACAATCTCGAGGGAGCCATATACAGAAATATCAGGGATATCCTTTCAGATACTGATAACAGGAGGAACATTAAAAACGAATATCCTGATCCTTCAATACCCCGGCGCAATACAGGCTATGCCCTCGATCTGCTGCTGGGCACAGAGGTCTTCGAGGAAGGATCGGGCAAACAGTTCAATTTCTGCAAACTGCTCGCAGGGTCGGAAGGTACCCTGGCAATCACCACCGAAATAAAGCTAAATCTGGTTGAGTTGCCTCCCAAACACAAGGCCCTGGTCTGCGTCCATCACAAAAAAAGGGATGAAGCTTTTCACGCAAATCTTATTGCGTTGAAATTTAATCCGGCAGCCGTTGAGCTTACAGATGACCGGATCCTTGCCCTTACACGCGATAATCTTAGCCAGAAAGAGAACAGGTTTTTCATTGATGGAGAGCCTGGAGCCATCATGATCGTGGAACTTGCCCGTCATTCGGAGGAGGAGGTCGACTCTGTGGCCATCGACCTTATAAATGCACTGAAAGCGGCCGGTTACGGGTATTCATACCCCGTTATCAAAGGCAGGGATATGGCGAAAGTATGGGCTCTCAGAAAAGCAGGCCTGGGAATCCTGGGCAATATGAAGGGTGATGGAAGGCCGGTGTCACTGGTGGAAGATACATCAGTCAGGGTTCAGGATCTGCCATCTTACATGGAGGAATTCGGGATTATGCTTGCCAGGTATGGTAAAGATTCGGTGTATCATGCCCACATCGGAACCGGAGAGCTGCACCTGAGACCGGTTTTGAATCTTAAGGATCCGAATGATGTTGAATTATTCAGAACAATCGCCCTTGAAACAGCAAAACTTGTAAAAAAATACCGTGGATCATTAAGCGGGGAACATGGAGACGGTAGACTCAGAGGCGAATTCATCCCACTGATGCTGGGAGAGCATAATTACCAGCTTCTCAAAAATTTAAAAAAATGCTGGGATCCTGACAATATCCTTAATCCGGGAAAGATTACCGACACCCCTTCGATGAACACCCAGCTGAGGTATAAGCCCGGAACCATAACCAGGGAGATTGAAACGATATATGACTTTTCATCAACCGATGGAATTATAAGGGCTGCAGAAAAATGCAACGGATCAGGCGATTGCAGGAAATCAGTTGTTTTTGGTGGTACGATGTGTCCCAGTTTCATGGCCACCAGGGATGAAGAATGTTCAACAAGGGCCAGGGCAAACCTCCTGCGGGAATTTCTCAGTCAGGAAGGTACCGATCCATGGAATCACCAGGAAGTATACAATATCCTCGATTTATGCCTTGGCTGCAAGGGATGCAAATCCGAATGCCCCTCTGGTGTTGACATTGCAAAACTGAAATCCGAATACCTACAGCACTGGTATGACAGGCACCATGTTCCGCTCAGGACACTTCTTATCGCATATATTACAACCTTTAACAGGATCGGATCATTTATCCCGAAAATATATAATTACTTTCTCAGCAACAGATTTTTTTCAGGCCTACTGAAAAGAAGCATAGGATTTGCGGTCCAGAGATCCATACCTTTGATATACAGGACAAGCCTCAGGAGATGGATCAGAAATAACCTTTCAAAACTGAATCCTGATAATCCCCAGGGGACAGTATGCCTTTTTGTTGATGAGTTCACAAATTACAATGACACCGAAACAGGGATTACTGCAATAAGGCTGTTAACCTCTCTGAATTACAGGATTGTTACAATCAACCATGATATCAGTGCAAGGACTTTTATTTCCAAAGGTCTGTTAAGGAAAGCAGGAAAAATCTCCAGAAAGAACATCCGGATCCTGGGAAATATGATAAATGAATCACTGCCGCTTGTAGGCATCGAGCCTTCTGCAATACTGGGATTCCGCGATGAGTATCCTGATCTTGCCGGGGCAGAGCTAAGGGAAAAAGCGCTGAAAATTGCCGGAAACAGTTACCTTATTGACGAATTTATTGACAAGGAATACCGGGAAGGAAGGATCAGGCGCGAATCTTTTACCAGTGAAAGCCTTGAAATACTGCTTCATGCACATTGCCAGCAAAAGGCGGTGTCTTCCTCATCTCCTTCGATAAACATGCTGTCAATCCCTGAAAAATACAGGGTGAAAGAAATCCCTTCGGGGTGCTGCGGGATGGCCGGATCATTCGGATATGAAAAGGAGCATTATGACCTGTCCCAGAAAATTGGTGAACTTGTATTATTCCCTGAAATACGGAACAGCAGCAGTAATGTTGTGATCGCTGCACCGGGAACCAGCTGCAGGCATCATATTAAAGACGGCACAGGCAGAAAAGCAAAACATCCGGTGGAAATACTGTATGAAGCCCTGAAAAGGTGAAACCTTGCCGGAAGTCATCTGAGGTATTTCGGATAGCAATCATCGCAGGCACGTCACATCCGCATATGTTTTAAACCGATCCGGTAAACCGGGTATGTATTTTATCCCTCCCGTCAAAGCCGGTTCATACGTCCAGGGTAAAGGCATCACCATCATCAAGGACAGGAAACTTACACCGGAAATCCCTTAATTCCTCAACTGATATGTCAGCCGAAACAATGCATTCGGAATCCTGTTTGCCTGAAGCAATAACTTCACCTTTAGGTCCAATGACCATTGAATCACCGCAATAGCTTATACCTGTTCCATCAATACCAACCCTGTTAACGCCCGCCACATAACACTGGTTTTCAATAGCCCTTGCCCTGAGAAGTGTGATCCATACGTCCCTCCTGCTCTGCGGCCAGTTGGCCGAATTTATAAGCAGATCATAATCATTCCTGCACCTGCTCCATACCGGGAAGCGAAGATCATAACATATATTTGGACAAATTCTCAATTCCCTGTAATTAAATATAATACGCTTTCTTCCCCGGCTAAAAAACGCATGCTCATTACCCGGACTGAACAAATGTCTTTTATCATACATCCCCACCCTCCCTTCAGGGGCAATAAATAACCACCGGTTATAGTATTTTTCATCTTCCCTTACAATGTAACTCCCGCAAATGCCAATATTATACTGTAATGCCATTCGACGGAGCCATTCCTCCGTAACTGAACGGGGATCTTCAAAAAGATTTTCCGGATTCATTGAAAAGCCGGTGTTGAACATCTCCGGAAGAATAACCATATCGGTTCCCTCAGGTATTTCTTTCATAAGACGTTCAAGCCTGGTGAAATTTTGATTTTTATCCTCCCAGATTATGTCTGATTGTAAAAGAGTTATCTTCATTAATACTATTTTTATTGGCAGATTGAATTATTCCACCC
Source organism: uncultured Rikenellaceae bacterium (assembly GCA_964611835.1). GTDB lineage: Bacteria > Bacteroidota > Bacteroidia > Bacteroidales > VadinHA17 > LD21. The sequence goes on from CAZTDW010000125.1 coordinate 3,621, forward strand.
TGTCACTCTGTTTACCGGGTTAAAAATAAAAAAAAGGGGCCATCAGGGCCCCATTTAAAAAAAATCAGAACCAATGGTCGCTATTATTTTTCCATGGAAAGATAATAGTCATTGAATATTGTATTTATAAGAGGCTTGTAATACAGCCAGAAAAACCTTCTCGGATCGTCTGGTTTATCCGAATAAAGCAATCCTTTGAGCTTTCCGAATCCTTTTATCCTTGATGTACAGAAGTTAACTTTATTGGATGCAAAATCTCCCGAGAAATAATAAGTTCTCTGGTTTACCGGTTCCTGAACAACTGCCGGAAATTCCCGCGAAAGCATGTTGGAGGAAAGCAGAGTGTCACCCAATGCAGTCGTTTCAAAGCGGAATTCCGATATCACGTTGCTCTGAAGGGGATCGATAATATCGAACCAGTTCTTAAATGCTACTGAAGGAGGCACACCATATTTTCTGCAGTTGGCCGAATCGGTTATGATCATTGGCAGAGCATTGGAAAGATGTGTTCCCTCTTCCAACACTACAATATTTTTTTCTGTCAGGAGAACTATTCCAGATCTTGTAAATGTCCAGGGTTTCCGGTATTGTTTACGGTACATCGCTGCCATCCAGACGGGAAATCCCTTTGATGTGGTATCCAGCTTTTCAAAGTAGCATCCGGTCCAGCCCGTATAGGAAATCCCAAGCTTTTCCTGAGTCCTGTAGGATTCAAATGAAGCAGTGGGAAAATCAAAAGAATTGTATTCGAGGATTATCAGCTTATTCCTGTTTTTCATTTCGTTAATAAGAAGATAATCCGTATTGTTGAGGCCTCCGTAAATTTTTCGTGATTTACGGCTCTTGTTCACCCCGGCAAACCAGTCGTTGAAGAAAATACCGTATGTATCAGCAAAATACAAAGCATCAGCCTTATCAGGCAAAGTCATCATTTCCGACAGGTGGTATTCTTTTTTTGTGCTGCCTCTTTCCTTTAAAGGCCTTGTGGGTGAAAATCCATAGTAATCCTTTCTGTAAGAATAGCTGCTTTTCTTCTCTTTCTTAACAAACCTTTCATTTGTAAGAATCCATACCAGTGATTTGTGCTTGAGGCGTTCAAGAGTAGGGACTGTTTTATTGAGAATTACAATGTCGATCGGTTTCTTTTCCTGAAAATACCACCGGACAAAGCTGATGAAAGGCAGAATAAGGATTATTGCCAGGATAATAATTGCTATCAGGAGAGGCTTTTTCATAATTTATATCTGACAAAATTCAAATACTCGAATAATCTTAATCTTAGACAGATTTAAGAAATAACTGTTAAATGTATCAATTTATTTTTTACAGAGGTAAATATTTTTAATCAAAGTGGAAAAATTTGACAAAAATGGAATTTCTAATATCCAAAGGCTGAGTTAACTCCGCGTCTGTCAGCGCCTGCTTTAATCCTGCCATCAGGCGTTATGGCTATGGCGTTTACCCTTCCCAGCGATGAGCGTTCCCTGATTGTGTGTCCGGTTTGTTCCAGCTTCATAACTGTCATACTGTCAATTGCCGGGTTTTCGCAGTATATGCAATCGGGAAGCCATTGATGGTGAAACCGTCCGGCATCAACTGCCATTCCGATATCCATTCCAAAATCAATGACATTGGTAATCACCTGTAACACTGTGGTGGGTATGGTTGACCCTCCGGGGGATCCTGCTACCATAAAAAGCTTCCCGTCATTCTCAAGGATAACGGGGGTCATCGAACTAAGCATGCGTTTTCCCCCTCTGATGGAATTTATTTCGCCTCCTGCAAGGCCGTACATATTAGGGACTCCGGGTTTGACCGAGAAATCATCCATCTGATTATTCATCAGAAAGCCGGCACCAGTGATTACTATCCCGCTCCCGAAGGTTCCGTTTAGTGTTGTCGTTGCTGATACTGCTCCACCCATCCTGTCAACAACAGAATAGTGAGTCGTCTCCTCCTTCTCAGGTGAAAGCGGTTGACCGGCGTTTATTTCTGAAGAAGGAGTTGCCAGATTTTCATTGAAGTTCTCCATTCGCTTTCTCAGATAAACAGGATCAAGCAATCCGGAAACAGGTATGTCATTGAAATCAGGATCGCCAAGGTACTCAGCCCGGTCAGCATAAGCTCTTTTCTCCGCTTCGACAAGCAGATGGATGGATTCCAATGAATGGAATCCCATATTTTTGTGATCAAGGGGTTCGATCATCCCAAGTATCTGGAGTAGGATAATACCTCCTCCTGAAGGCGGTGCTGCAGTTATTATTTTGTATCCCCTGTAAAAGTCTTCCAGCGGGACTCTGAATACCGACCTGTATTCAGACAGATCCTTAAGGTCTATTATACCATTTCCCAGTGACATTTCAGAAGCAATAAGCCCGGCAGTCTTTCCGGAATAGAATCCTTCCCTTCCGTAGTCCCTGATCCTCTCCAGGGTCTCTGCAAGCTCCGGCTGCCTTAAAGTATCGCCTGTTTTCCATGGATCATCCCTGACAAAAGCAGGCCACGACCGGTTCCTTGAAATAAAATTATCACGGAAACTGTTCAGGTCTTCAGCCTGTCCCCCGGTTATGGGAAATCCATTTCTTGCAAGGTCAATAGCCGGCTGAATAACATCACGGAAAGGAAGGATACCATACTTTGAATGGATGCTCAGCATTCCGTCGACAGTCCCGGGAACACCCGATGAGAGGTGCGTATCGGTACTAAGTCCGGGTAATACCGATCCTTCGGGGCCGAGATACATATCCCTGGAAGCCTTCAACGGCGCTTTTTCCCTGTAGTCGATCATATCCGATCTTCCTGACGGGTCGCGGTAGATCATAAATCCGCCTCCTCCTATATTGCCGGCTTCCGGATAACAAACAGCCAGGGCGAACTCAGTGGCTACTGCTGCGTCAACTGCATTTCCTCCCTTTCTAAGCACATCAACACCTGTTTTTGAGCTTTCGGGATGGGCCGATACAACCATTCCGCTGTCAGCAACCATATGACGGCTTTCACAGGTCTCAACAGACGAGACCGGGGACTTTCCCCTACATCCCCAGAAAAGGACTAAAATCAAAAGTGGAATAATTCTCCTCATTTCACCGGATTGTTTTTGCGACTTGCAAATGCAATAATAGTAAAATTAATCCCAGCATTGCAAGGCATAAATAATTATGATTTAACGACAATTGTTTTTACTAATTTTGTGCAAACAAAAAATAATGCTGGCAAATCAACCTCTTGCAGAAAGACTAAGACCAAAGGACCTTGATGATTTTTGCGGCCAGGATCATCTGGTGGGCAAAAATGCAATACTCAGGAAGGTAATAGATTCCGGCAACGTCCCTTCATTTATCCTCTGGGGGCCGCCCGGTGTTGGAAAAACAACCCTGGCTTCAATAATAGCCAACACTCTTAAGAGGCCTTTTTTTCATCTGAGTGCTGTGCATTCAGGAGTAAAAGATGTAAGGGAAACGATTGAAAAAGCAAAAAAACAGCAGTTTTTCAATCAGCCCAATCCCATTCTGTTCATAGATGAAATACACCGTTTCAGCAAATCACAGCAGGATTCACTGTTAAGTGCAGTAGAACAGGGTATCATTACACTTATCGGAGCAACAACAGAGAATCCATCGTTTGAAGTCATCTCACCCCTGCTTTCACGGTGCCAGGTTTATGTAATGAATCCGCTGAGTGAACCTGAACTGACAATGCTTCTTGACAGGGCGTTGAAAAAAGATCCTTATCTGTCTGAATTTGATATTGAAATAAACGAAAACGAAGCTCTTCTGAGGGTCTCCGGCGGTGATGCAAGAAAACTCTTCAATGCCCTTGAACTTGTGGTTTCGGCTGAAGCAACTGAATCCGGAGCAAAAAAAATCATTATTGATAACGGGAAGGTCCTTAAGCATGTTCAGAAGAACCTGGCACTATACGATAAGAACGGAGAACAGCATTATGATACAATTTCAGCCTTCATCAAATCGATGAGAGGAAGCGATCCGAATGCCTCGGTTTACTGGCTTGCCAGGATGGTTGAAGGAGGCGAGGATCCGAAATTCATTGCAAGGCGTATGCTGATCCTTGCCGCGGAAGACATAGGTCTGGCAAATCCAAACGCATTGCTCCTGGCCCAGGCCTGCTTCGAAGCAATAAATGTAATAGGATGGCCTGAGTCGAGGATCATTCTCTCCGAGACCGCCATTTACCTGGCTACCTCACCAAAAAGCAATGCATCATACATGGCGATTGAAAAAGCCATTGAAACAGTTGCTGACCAGGGGAATCTGCCGGTGCCGCTGCATCTGAGAAATGCTCCGACCAGACTGATGAAGGACCTCGGGTATCATAGGGATTATAAGTATGCCCACACATATGAGGGGAACTTTGTAAAAGACAACTATCTTCCGGAAGAGCTTATGGGGACAAGATTCTATGATCCGGGGAATAATCCCAGGGAGGAAGAAATCAGGAAGCGTCTTGAAGGTTTATGGAAAGGCGTATATAAATATGACAGATGAATATTTTATTACCTTTGGAACCACATGCAAAAGGAAGGAATTAACATCCCGCTTATAAAATATGGCAATTCAGGCAATTTTATGCTTATTGCCGGCCCCTGTGTTGTAGAGGGGAAGGATATTGTTTTCAGAATTGCAGATCATCTAGCGAGCCTGTCAGACAAATACAGGATCCCGTTTGTTTTCAAGTCATCGTACAGGAAAGCAAACAGGTCAAGGATCGACTCATTTTCAGGCATTGGTGATCTGAATGCCCTGAAAATACTCTCCGGTGTAAGGGACAGGTTTTCGGTACCGGTAATTACTGATATCCATAATCCGGAAGAAGCAGGAATGGCAGCAGAGTATGTTGACATACTCCAGATTCCGGCATTCCTTTGCCGGCAGACCGATCTTCTTGTTGCTGCGGCAGGAACCGGCAAATGGATAAACATTAAGAAGGGACAATTCCTTTCAGGATCATCCATGAAGCATGCTGTTGAGAAAGTAAGGGAGTCGGGCAATGAAAAGATTATGCTCACCGACCGCGGCAACATGTTCGGTTACCAGGATCTGGTGGTAGATTTCAGGAATATTCCCATAATGAAGGCCCTGGGTGTTCCGGTAATAATGGATATTACACATTCCCTTCAGCAACCAAATCAGGAGTCGGGGGTTTCGGGAGGAAGACCGGAAATGATCGAGACAATAGGCAAGGCAGCTATTAGTGTAGGTGCCGACGGGATCTTCATTGAAACTCATCCGGATCCTGCAAACGCCATGTCGGACGGAGCCAACATGCTAATGATGAACAAAATGGAAGATTTATTAATAAAGCTTACAGCCATAAGAGAAACCATAAACAATTTTTAATTCTAATTACTCATTGACCCATGAAAAAGTTCATTCTGACTTTTACCCTGCTTTCAGCCGTGACAGTGCTGGCCGCTCAGTCACTTAACGAAATAGTAAAAAACTTTACTGTCGCCAACAAACTTGACAAGATTTCCAGCCTTCAGTCCATTAAACTCACCGGTAACATGTCGATGATGGGGATGGACATGCCGATGGTTATATACATGAAGAACCCGAACAAAATTAAGTCTGTTGCGACAATAGGCGGACAGGAAATGGTCCAGGTATTTGATGGTGAAAAAGGTTATATGATAAATCCCATGACAGGATCCGCGACACCTGTGGAGATGGGTCCGGAAGAAGCCAGACAGCTGCTGAGGAGTAATGTTTTTCAGAATTATCTCGACAATTACCTGAAGAACAATCAGCTGACACTTGAAGGAGTTGAAAATGTAGATGGAAAACCTGCTTTCAAGATCAAAGCTGTCATAGAGGGAGGAAATGTCATCAGGATTTTTATTGATAAGAACAGCTACCTTATTGTCAAGACAGTAGCTGATGTAAGGCAGGGAGGTACTGCAATCTCACTTGAATCTGTCCCCTCCGATTATACAGAGACCAATGGAGTCTTACTTCCGATGACAACGACCACCTCGGCTGCAGGCATGCAGTTTGTTTACAAATACACAGAGGTAAAAGTAAATGAGCCCATGGATGATGCCATTTTCAAGATCAGATGACAACCCTGGGAGCGGTCTGAAATGCCGGTGAAAAAAAAGAAAACAGTCTGCCTGTAAGCCGGATTCTGTTCCGGTCAGGTTTCTGCAAAAGAATTCTGACCGGATTCCATCATTTATCTTGTCCGGCCATTGCTGACCGGATCTTACGACCTACCCCCCGGCATCGGACGAGCAATCCTTAAAGCCGGTATACATGGTCTTTCAACCCATAATGCGTACGGCTATTGATGTCACCACCAATACCGGTGAGCTTTTACCTCACCTTTTCACCCGTTCCCGGTATCCCCGCATTTGAGGGATTCAGGGTGGTTGTTTTCTGTTACACTAATATACCCTTACGGATATCTTTCAGTTAGAAAGTATGGTGCTCTGTGTTGCCCGGACTTTCCTTCCCCCGGCTGACCGGTTTGCACCGGATGGCGGGGAACGATGGAACGGCAGACTGTACCGCAAAGTTAATAAAACTAATTATTATCAGCATAAAAAGGATATTTGCTAATTTTGAGCCCTCAGAAATCATTATAATTTATGAAGATGCAACAAGGCGTGAAAGGAGAATCATCTATATGCAAAAAGGGATAAACGGAGGCATGGAAAAAGGTTTTGATGATTTGAATTTTGAAATGAGCGATTATGATTATTCACTGCCAGATGAAAAAATCGCACAATATCCCCTGAAGGAAAGAGATAGCTCCAGATTGCTGGTTTACAACGACAGCAGACTATCTTCTGACCTGTTTCGGAATATCAGTAATTACTTGCCCGAAAACAGTCTGCTGGTATTCAATAATACCCGGGTGATAAGGGCCAGGCTTCTGTTCAGGAAAGACAGCGGAGCTAAAATTGAAATACTCTGCCTTGAACCGGTATCGCCTAAAAATTATGAATTGTCATTCAGTTCAAAAAGTCAGGTTGAATGGAAGTGCATAATAGGAAATCTTAAAAAATGGAAGAGCAGAAGTGTCTCTCTTAGTTTTATTCACAATGGCGTCAGCCACCTGCTGTTTGCAGAAAAAGTATGTCCGGAGGGAGAAGCATGGAGGATCAGGTTTTCGTGGGACAATAATGCCTTAAGCTTCGGGAAAGTTATTGAGTATGCAGGACATGTTCCCCTTCCACCTTATATTAAAAGGGAAGATGAGGAAGGCGATGCAAAAAGCTATCAGACTGTATATTCGCGTATTGATGGGTCTGTAGCAGCTCCCACAGCCGGACTCCATTTCACAGAAGATGTGCTTCACCATCTGTCGGAAAAAAGCATAGGAAAGGCTGAACTGACCCTCCATGTGGGTGCGGGAACATTCCAGCCCGTAAATTCAAGGAAAATCACCGATCATGAAATGCATTCAGAAAACTTCCTCGTCACCAGGGAAACAATTGAACGGCTAAGGAATAGCATAGGCAATATAATATCGGTAGGTACTACTTCCCTGAGAACCCTGGAAAGCATATTCTGGATCGGTGCAAGGATACTTGAGAGACCGGCGGTGATAAGCGACAGCTTCATAATCAGTCAGTGGGAGCCGTATTCATGCAAAACAAATGTGGCGACGGATGATGCCCTGAATGCTGTCTCAGATTACATGATAAAGAACAAGATTGCCATCCTGAACGGCTCAACAAGCCTTATAATCGTTCCGGGATACAAATTCAGGATGATCCGCGGTCTGATCACTAATTTCCATCAGCCCAGAAGTACCCTTCTGCTTCTGGTGTCTGCATGGGTCGGAAATGACTGGAAAAAAATATACGGGTATGCAGTTGACAACAATTTCAGGTTTTTGAGTTACGGTGACAGTTCCCTGCTTTTTAAATCATAAAGGTAGTGTTGAGATTCAGTTACTTGTTATTAAGAAATTCAGCACTTTTTTTTGATTGTATTACGATAATTCGTTTATTTGAAATTTAAATTGTGAAATATGGACAATAACAGGTTAATGAACCAGATAAATGCCATTTTCAGCTTATTCATGGTGTTGTTTTATATTGGGGTGGGCATATATCTGATTTTCTTTTTCAAACAAACTTATCTGGATGATGCTTTGCTTGTTATAATGGGTTCAGTTATGATCTTCTACGGCATTTTCAGGGCATTCAGAGCATACAGTATGATAGTAAATCTGTTCTTCAGAAAGGATTACCAGAAAGAAGATGACAAATACATTTAACCTGAAAAAGAATAAATGGCATACACTTTGCAGTTGTTCAGTTGCT
>CAZTDW010000126.1:0-11804 GCA_964611835.1 uncultured Rikenellaceae bacterium
TAGCTAAAATTACATTACCACCGTCAAAGACGGTGGGTTTTTAAGTTATACTAAAGATGCATATGCCCTCGATTATCTGGCAGATCTGCTTTCCAATGGTAAGAAAACTCCTCTCTACAAAGTTCTTGTAAAAGATAAGAAACTAACTTCCTCCGCAAGAGCCATGAATATGTCGCTTGAACTTACAGGCAGATTCATGATAACTGTGACCGCCAATCCAGGAGTAAACCTCAAAGATGTTGAAAATGGGATTTTCGAAGCATTTGAAATGTTTGAAAAAGACGGCTTTACGGAGGAAGATCTGGCCAGGATCAAAGCCAGGAATGAGACCAGCTTTTACAATAATTTCTCAAGTGTTTTGATGAAATCATTTATTCTCGGACAGTACCAGATGTTTAAAAACGATCCTTCGTTCTATAAAACAGATTTCGCAAATACCCAGTCAGTGAGGGCTGAGGATATAAAAAGAGTATATGAACAATATATAAAAGGAAAAAATTATGTTGCAACCAGCTTTGTTCCTAAGGGGGAAGTGAGCCTGATTGCTGAAAACTCTGTAAATGCCGGTATTGTAGAGGAAGACGTTACAAAGGCTGCAGAGGTGAAAACCGAAACTGTCGCTGAAGAACCAATTGTAAAGACACCAACAAAAACTGACAGGAGCATACAACCTCCTCTTGGTCCTGATCCTGAGGTAACACTTCCTTCGGTATGGACAGGCAAACTTGCAAACGGAATCAACATCTTTGGAATTACTCATTCCGAACTTCCGCTTGTAAACTATTCAATAATCATTGAAGGAGGACATCAGCTTGATGAACTGGACAAAGCAGGACTCGCGAACCTTACGTCCTCGGTTATGAACGAAGGCACAAAGAACAAAACCCCGGAGGAACTTGAAGATGCCATAAAGCTCCTGGGCGCCTCTATTTCAGTCTCTGCTTCAAACGAAACCGTAACTTTCAGGGTAAGTACACTGGCAAGGAATTTTGAAAAGACACTGGCACTTGTTGAGGAGATGCTTTTTGAACCCCGCTGGGACCAGGAACAATTCAACCTTGCCAAAATAAGGATTGTCAATAACCTTAAACGCAACCAGGCCAATCCGAATTACCTTGCATCTACAACCCTTAATAAGCTTATTTACGGGGAGGACAACATCCTCGCAACTGAACTTTCCGGTAAAATCGGGTCAGTTGATTCTCTTAATATTGATGACCTCAAAGGATTCTATGAAAAGAATTTCTCTCCAACACTTGCCAAGATTGTGGTTGCGGGAGATATAAATCTTGAGCGCGTTGAAAAAGCATTTGCCGGTTTGAGTGAGAAGTGGCAGGCTAAGAATGTTGAAATACCTCGTATGACAATGCCTGAGGCTCCGGAAAAATCACAGATTTATTTCGTGGATGTACCTGGTGCCAAACAGTCTGTTATTTATATTGGTGGGCCCTCGGTCTCCAGAACTAATCCTGACTATTATCCGCTTTCTGTTGCCAACTACAAGCTCGGAGGTAATTTCAACAGTATCTTCAATATGATCCTCAGGGAGGAAAAAGGATTTACATATGGCGCTCATTCATACCTGAACAGCGGCAAGAATTACGGAACATTCATGGCATTTTCAATGGTAAGGACAAATTCGACACTGGAATCAGTAAATATCTTCAAGACTGAGATGGAAAAATACCGCAAAGAAATGCCACAGGAATATGTCGATTTTACAAAGTCAGCTTTGCTCAAGGGGAATGCACTTAACTTCGAAACACTGTGGAACCTTGTGGATATGCTTAATAACATTGCCATATATGATCTGCCGGCTGACTATATCAAACAGGAAGAAGCTTATGTAAAAGGACTTACAGTGGAAAAACAACTTGAGATCGTTAATAAGTATATCGATCCTTCGAAAATGTATTATGTGGTAGTGGGCGATGCAAAAACCCAACTCAAAGATCTCGAAAAAATTGGACTTGGGAAACCTGTGCTTTATCACAACAGGTAGCAACCTCTGAGAATCTCTGTTTTTCTCTGCGATTCTCTGTGTAAGTTCTTTTCGTTGCACAGGGAGACGCAGAGCGCAGAGTTTCACGAAGTAATTTTCACACGAAATTTGTGGTGGCATGAAGAACATAATCATTGCTGTTATATTCCTGTTCTCAACCCTGATTGTGAAAAGTCAGGGTAATGACCTTGACAGAGGACAGGTTGGCTATGTTCCGGCTGCTGAAAACCTGAAAAACCGCGAATGGTTCAGGGATGCCCATTTTGGCATGTTCATCCACTGGGGTGTTTCCAGCGTCTTAGGCAGGGAGATAGGATGGGCTCTCTCGGGGCAGGATGTGAATGAATACAGGCAGAAAATGCACAGGTTCAATCCTGTTAAATTTGATGCGCATGAGGTTGTAAAACTGGCAAAAGATGCCGGGATGAAATATATCACTTTTACCACCCGTCATCACGACAGCTTCAGCATGTTCGATACAAAATATTCAGACTGGGGCATCATGGGCACACCTTATGAAAAGGATGTACTGAAAATGCTGGCTGATGAATGCAGGAAGCAGGATATCAGGCTTTATTGCTACTATTCACTGACGGACTTCTATCGCCCCGATTACTGCCAGGGCAATGTAAAAAAAGCTACAGGGATTGAAGGGGCCTGCAACTGGGAGGGTTATATTCAGTTCATGAAAAACCAGCTGACAGAGATATTGACCAATTACGGACCGATTTATGGTATCTGGTTCGACGGCCACTGGGATCAGGTTGAAAGGCTTGGCGACGGACGCAACGGGAAGCAGTTAAGGAAATGGCATTATGACGAGATATACAAGCTCATTCATGATCTTCAGCCGGGATGCATGATTGTAAACAACCACCATCTGGGAACCTTCCCGGGTGAAGATTACCAGACATTCGAGCGTGACCTGCCTGGAGCCAACACAGGGGGAGGATACTCAGCCGATGCTGTCATTGCAAACGACCTGCCTCTTGAGACCAGCGACATAATCGGCAAGGCATGGGGATATGTAACAGATGACACGGTTAACAGGCCGGTCAGGGAACTTATTCATCTGCTGATCGGATCGGCAGGGCTGGGAGCCAATCTTCTGCTCAATATCGGACCCACACCGGAAGGGGAAGTCCGGCCGGAGCATAAAGAAAGGCTTCTGGCTTTAGGCGATTGGCTTAATGTTTATGGAGAAACAATTTACGGAACACGGAAAAGTTTTATGAAGCCAGCAGAATGGGGTGTTGCGGTTGAGAAGAAAGGCAGGATCTACCTTCATATCACAGAACCTTTGAAGGTGGCATCGAAGCTGGTTTTCAACAATTTCCTGTACAGGATAAAAAAAGTCTTTGATTACGAATCCGGAAAATCCATTGATTATACCTTTGACAAAAAGTCCAAAACATTAACGCTTCAGCCAGGAGAACTGGATAAAGATGCCGTCGATAATGTGATTGTCTTGAGGATTGCAAGATGAACATCGAGTGATCCGTTAGTTGCCGCAATTGTTTTTTATTTTAAATTTGCATCGGAGTCGCAGTAATGAAATCCTGTCTACAACCGCCAGCCTCCGCCACCCCCTTCACATTCGGTTACGGTGGTAAAAGAAGGTTTCGGCTGACGAAGCACGACCACAAGACTGCACGACTGAACGATTTTTTTGCCCGGATGGTAGGGCCGAGCGTTAAAAAACACCCGGTGGGTGTTTTTAGCGAAGGAGCCAGCCTGCAGGGGGGACCGAGCGTAAAGAAACAGCCTGGTAGGCTGTTTTAGAGAGGGACCAGAATGAAGAGGTGGCTCCACCATCCCCATAAAGATGGCAGAGTTCTTTAATGGTATTTTGAATATTTAATATAACCACCAAACTTATTTATAGCCCGGATGGTGGAATCGGTAGACACGCAGGACTTAAAATCCTGTGGCCATAACGGCTGTGCGGGTTCAAGTCCCGCTCCGGGTACCCAGAGGCACAAGAGGTCAAAATCGACCTCTTGTTTCTTTTTATGCCATTCTTAAACTCCCACTAATTCAAGGGATGAGAGATACTCTAATTTTCAGGGAGAGGGTTGCAACTTTTAAATGCTGAAAATGGGATTTTTTGTCAGAGTTGCAACCAGGGATTGGTGGAAAGTCCAGTTACCCTGAACTTTAAACGCCTGAATAAATTGACCATCCATTGCCAGAGTCAAATCATTGATTTCAGGATAAATATTTTTAATGCTTTTTTTCTGTCTGAATAAGGCCAATGCTCCCGGCATTTGCATTCAATGCCTCGTCAAGTTTGTTAACGATCATCGGAACTGCTGCCATATTTTTCATATTGATGCCGGAAAAGAAATATATCATTCCTGTACCTTTATCCACAGAATACAGCGCGTCTGTAAAAATGCTTCCGGAGAATCCGTTCATTTCATAATACTGTGACCCGTTGGTCTCGATCATCAGCCAGCAGAGGCTCTTGTCTATCAATTTGAAAGAGCGGGATGACAGGTCCGGAATATGCTGAGGGCTAAGCATGAGATCAATCGTTGATGGTTTCAGCAATTGAATGTCGCCATACCTGCCATGATTCATTATCATAACAAGGAACCTGGAAAAATCGTCCATGGTGGTTCTGACCATCCCTGCTGGGTATCCCGGTTCGCCAAAATGATAAGTCTTTCTGTAAACGGGGATGGTATCCTCCGGTGAAAAACTATAGCTGAATACCACCCTGCTGGTGTCAAGGTCACGGAGGTGCCATCCGGTGTCATTCATGCCGAGGGGGTCAAAGATATTCTGCCGGCAGTAAGCCGAGAAATCCATTCCTGAGATGCGCTGAACAAGATACCCCAGCAATGAGTATCCGATATTTGAGTAGTTGTAGGATGTTCCCGGCTCCGTGTTTTTGAAGTATTCTTCCGAATAATACCGGCCACCGGGAATAAGCAATTGCGTTATATAATCCTCGAGAGTCATATTGGAATCTCCCCTTGAGCTTTTTGGTCTGCCTACTTTTGACGGTACAATCTGCCCGGTTGATGTCACCTCCGCCAGTCCTGTAGTATGATTCAACAGCATCCTGAACGTAATCTGCTTTTCGGGAAAGTGCGGGTTCCTGAATTTAAACTGAAGATGCCTGTCAATGCTCTCATCGAGGTCAAGCTTTCCTTCCTCAAAAAGTTTCAGTAGTGCAAATGCAGTGATCGTCTTGGAAAGGGAAGCGAGCTGAAAGATACTTTCATCATTTATCATCTTCCCTGTCTCCATATTCGCATATCCATAATTGCCTCTCCAGACAATTCTGTCATCTTTTATAAGACAGGCTCCTATCCCGACAAACCTCTGACTCTCCATAATTTTAATGAAAAAGCTGTCGAGGCCCGGATTAATTAAATCAGCCGGCTGCTGGCAATATGATTCTAATGATATGGTAAAAGCTAAAATTGTAACATGTACCAGTCCATTAAACAGATTAAAATGATTGGGCTTTCTTTTCATGGCTGCAATGTTTAGTAATCAATTAAAAGACTTTGAATTATTAATCATGCTGCACTATTCTTACTCATTTTTTCATTCGGCATCCTTTCGAATTCCCTGTAATTAGTCCCCTGCAATAGTTTACAAGATGTCTTCTGAGTCTGAAAGATCATGAGGCCGGTTGCAACTTCATTCCGTTCGGGGTACTGAAAACAGAGCGAGAGTGAGAGCGAGACTCTGTACTGATGATTGTCAATTATTAATAATTCTTCTATTCGAGCAGACTGTCAGATATCGAAACGTCATCAAGATAAATGTCTCCTGCCATACTTTCCCCTGACACATTTACAGCTCCAATAACCAGACTACTGACTGATTTGTCTTTGGTAAACTGATTTTTAATACATCCTCTCCTGCTGCCGTCAAACCAGAATTCTACAAATCCTTTGCCATCACTGGCAAAAGTTCTTAACTCAATCCTGTGCCATTCATCAGTGGTCAGGCTAACAAAACTCAACGGGTAATTCCTGTTGCTGCCAGGTACAAAAGCCCTGTTTCCGGCATCGTTCACACCTGAACCGTGAATGTAAAAACCTTTACCTTCTTCATATCCGATTGAAACATCTGCCACAGGGTCTCCTGAAATGGTCCTTAATTCAAGTATCCGGAGACTGTTATTGCTTCCCTTCATCTGAAAATCCTTATTCAACCTGATCCAGAATCTTGTGAAAGTCTCCTTAAAATCTGTAACATCAGTTTTCAACAGGAAGAAATCATCCAGCTGTGTATTCTCCTGGAAATGACATAGTAAACCAAATTCCCCATTTCTCGCGGCCTTGTCTGAGATATAGAGCATGCTCATTCCATAGCCAACTTTTGTCTTCTTCTGATCCCACTGAGAAAACCTTCCGTTATCGAAGTTTTCATTAAATGATATGTAATCCGGTACTGATTCAATGGCAAATCCGTCAGAAGAACTTTCAGTTTCAAGTCCTGCACCATTGACAGATTTGACTGTTACATAATATTTCTTTCCCCTTATAAGAGCCAGATTCGTTCTTGAAGTAGTAAAAAACTGCCGGCGTCCGTTATTGATCCAGTCAAGTACATCCGAACCTCCCGGTGTTGTTCCGATCTTGTACCAGTAACCTGAAATGCCTGACTCCTGGTCACTTCCTGCATCCCAGTTTGCTGAAACTTCAGTAGTTGAGGAAGAGATGCTAATATCCTCTCCTGTACCGTCACGAACTGTAAATTTTAAAGGCGGGGTAATGTCCGGTGATGAACTTTTCAGAATAATTTCACCCATGTTGGGGAGAACATTATACATCACTTTCCCTGAATTTACAGGATATATTCCCTGGAGTTTTCCCTGTTTAACATGGCAATACTTCCATTGCGGCGGGACTTCAGTTATTAATGTAAGCGGATAATCGTAGTATCCGGGATCTGTATCCGAGGTTAGATCGAACCGGATAGCCTCATCATTATTTCCTGTTATACTTATTACTTTTGCCGTTCTTCTTTCAATGATATATTTGTAGATATCGCCTATGTTACCGATCCATAATTTATCCTTCACAGTGACTAGATAATCAAGCAATGCTTCAAAATTGGAGACTTCAAATCCAAGGTATTCAAGATTGGGCCCGGTTCCGTGTGAGAGTACAATATGCCATTTCTCATTCTCCATAGCCTTCTTTGCAAAACTGATCAGTTCGGTTTTGCTGTCCTGACCGTTGTAGCTTACACATTCCTTTGAATAATCTGCTACCGGGTATCTTCTCTGAACCGCTTCAATGAAGTTACTTGGCCAGGTAGTTCCACCACCCCTGTGAAAGGGACATAACCTGCTTTTATCAGGTTGATTGAGGTCCCATACGATCCTGAAAGATTCCCCGATTTCATATTCAGCTTCATCAAAATCGGATGCCCCCATATGATACATGGTGTGAGGACACAGCTCCATCCCTGTCCTGCTGGCAAGGCTTTCCCACGTGCTGATTCCATATCCATATCTTTCCAGGGCCGGATTCAGGAAGAATGATCCTGTCAGTCCTCTTTTAGCCAGGTTTGGAATCGCATGATCGTGATGTGACCACATGCTGTCATCAAACCTGAGTGTAAAAGCACCCTTTTTGTTGTCCTTCCAGGTGGCAATGATTGTATTCCCTTCACTAACAGGGGAGTTACCCCTTAAAGAAGCAAATCCCAGAAGGGATGTAAGAAAGCAAGCTATCAGTTTTCCAAGAATATTCCTCTGCATTTTCGAATGGTTTAGTTTTGTACTAAAGGTGGTACTGGACTGTTAAGAAAATAACACTATTGCCAGTTTTAAAAAAGCATTCATTTGGCATCCACGCTGTATCCGAGGCTTCTCATCCGGGCATCCAATCCCGGGTATATTCTCATCGCATTCTTATAATATATCTTTTCAAGTACATCCTGTGGAAGCCCAAGTCCTTTGATCTCCTCATCTCCAAAGAAACTTCCTTTTACAGATTCATTGCTTTCAAGAATCATAAATGACCTGGCATATCTTTCTGACATACCTGAAATGTCATTTTCCTTTAGTCTTCCGATATCAGTACCAAAGAGTATCCGGTCTGAATACTCGATAAAGACGCTTCTGAGATTATCGTAATCCACAAGATTGTAGTACTGGTCTGTCGCAGCCAGGTCAACATAGAAGTTGGGATATGATTTAAAGAGATATCTCAGAAAATCAAGCTGGGCATCCTGACAAACAAGCCAGGATCCGTGAGCTGCAACTATTACCAGTTGCGGATGACGTTGAAGTACCCGCTCCAGGCCAATCTGCATTCTCCAGAATTCTACCGGATCGGTACACCATTTACCTCTGTTGTCAAATGGCCCGTTTGGATCAGCAATGTGAATTGATGCGCCAGGCATACCTGATTTCTCCATGGCTGCAAGTATAGGCTCTATTTCAGGATCATCAAAGTATTTAATCCCGCTTTCTCCCTCCTTCAACCTGCGCCAGTATGGAGCAAACCACATCTTGAAGCCAACATAACCATTATTCAGATAATCTTTAATATCATCTGCATTATGTGTAAGTCCTCTCTGGGGGGCATAATCACTTATGCATGTCATCATCCTTGATTTGCTTACAATGTTTATTGAGTCGCTTCCGCTTTCGCCCCCCAGACTGATCCACATAGCAAGATCAGTCCCGTAACGAGATCTCAATGTGTCGCTCATCCTGAGATAATTTTCAATTGTCTCATAATTCGGTGAAGTTCGAAGGTGCGGCTTTTCTGCAGAAGTTTTTGTTCCGAGTCCTTCATTATAATGGATATTGTGGGGATGGGAATGAACATCAATCCTCGGGATTTCAGGATAAGCAGTAATAAATTGTGCGTGGCTTCTTACCGAAAATATCAGGATAGCAAGGCAAACCGGGAAATATGCTTTTTTCATTTTTCAAAATAAAAAGAAATAGTTCATTGTAAACAATCAGGCACAAAATATACGATATTTTACCTTACCTGAATTCCAAAATAATATAAATAGTTAAGATATAAAGTTGCAGTCAATTGATGCGTTTGAACAGGATTGTTTCTTCATTATCTCCCGAAAAACAAAATGATTTTGTTAACGAGGTAATGAATTTTGCTTATACTCACACTTTTTGCGGATTTTCCACTATTTTTATTTGAAATCCTATTTTTTACCTGGCTGGAATACTATGGATAAACATGAGTTGGAACTGGTCCTCGAGAACCAGAGGAATTTTTTTGCATCAGGGAAAACACTCGATATAAATTACAGACTTGAAAACCTGAAGAAACTAAGATCGCTGATCCTGAGCCATGAGAATGAACTTATCGATGCTCTTCATAAAGATTTCCACAAGCCTTGTTTTGAGGTGCTTGGAACGGAATCGAGGTTTACCGTTGCCGAGATCATTATGATGATACGAAACCTCAAAAAATGGTCAGGCAGGCAAAGAATAAGAACTTCCGTTACTAATTTTCCTGCCAGGAGCTATATCCTGCCACAGCCATACGGACAGGTGCTGATCATCTCTCCATGGAACTATCCTTTCCAGTTATCAATGATTCCGTTAATGGGTGCCCTTGCTGCCGGTAATTGCGTTGTACTTAAAGTCTCACAGAAAGTTCCCGGCACACTTGAAGTCATATCAAAGATAATTAGTCATTTCCCAAAGGAACTGATCGTATTTGTTAAAGGAGAACACTCACTGAGTGATTACCTTCTGGATTTCCCCTTTGACTACATATTCTTTACCGGAAGTCCTGCTGTAGGAAAGAAGGTGATGACAAAAGCTGCCGTTAACCTGACGCCGGTTACACTCGAGCTTGGAGGCAAGAATCCGTGTGTTGTGGCAGCAGATGCAAAGCTAAGTTTTGCCGCAAAAAGAATAGCTTCCGGAAAATTCCTGAATGCCGGACAGACATGCATAGCTCCTGACTATCTTCTTATTGACAGTAAAGTAAAAGACCGATTTCTTGATCTTCTTGTTAAGGAAATCAAATCATTCTATGGCGATGATCCGTCTTTAAGCCCTGATTTTTGCAGGATGATCAATGCCGGGAAGACCAAAAGGATGGAGTCATTTCTGAAAAACGGGAATATCATTGCAGGTGGCATCACAAATCCGGATAATTGTTTTGTGTCACCTACCATAATCACCGGGATCAGACCAGAGGATCCTGTCATGGAGGAGGAAATATTCGGTCCGGTTCTGCCAGTGATCTCATTTAATAATTTCTCAGAAGTATATTCTGTTATCAGCAGAAATCCAAAATCACTGGCTGCCTATATTTTCACAACCAGTAAGAAGCTTGCTGCTGAATTCCTGTCAAAAACCCAGAGCGGATCTGCTGCCGTCAATGATACTGTTATGCAGGTT
This sequence comes from uncultured Rikenellaceae bacterium, assembly GCA_964611835.1. Lineage (GTDB taxonomy): Bacteria > Bacteroidota > Bacteroidia > Bacteroidales > VadinHA17 > LD21. The sequence continues at coordinate 10,371 of CAZTDW010000126.1, forward strand.
GCATCCCCTCTCCTGCCTTTCGGGGGAATCGGACCCAGCGGAATGGGCAGGTATCATGGAAAGAAGTCATTCGAAACATTCTCAAACATGAGATCTGTAATGGAGAAATCAAATATTATCGACCTGCCCGTTCGCTATCCGCCATATACGCCAATCAAAGAAAAGATACTCAGACTTTTGATGCGATAAGTAGCGGCTTGGACTTATTGCAGCTTTTATCCGATCCAGGCACATTGTCCGCCAAAGTTGTCTTTGACCACCGTAACGAAGTGAAGGTGGTAGCGAAGGTGTTAATTATTCCTTAATCCAAAACTAACCTGGACTTAATCCTCCTTTCAAGAAAATAGCATAACTTACAATAGAATTTTCATTTTATAGACAAAGGTCCTGTACTTTTAAGAAGCTAAAAGAATGAAAACAAATAACACCATGGTGGTTACGAGTCCGGTTGTCGGGGGTCTTTTAAGGATTCACAAAATTATCTCGAGGGGACTAAGCACTTCCATCCGGAAGTGTGATGAGTACCTTGTGAAACAGGGCATCCCATCAGGGGAAGCGGCTGGTTTTTCCATGTATTTATCAAGCCTGAAGTGGGTGACGCATTCGCATCATCTAAGCGAAGATGACATAGTATTCCCCTATTTAAAAGACTTAATAGAAGCGCCCTACAATCTTCTTAAGGATGATCACAATGCCATGACCCGCATATTGGACTCACTTGACCAGTGTCTTCTGGATTTATCTTCGGGTGGAGTTGGTAAGCTTCGCGAGGTTCTGGAGAAATTTGACAAGCTATGGGGTCCCCATATTAAAATCGAGGAGGAGAATTTCACCTCGGAGAAGTTGATGGTGGCAATAGAAATGCAGGAACAGGTGAACCTTGTAAAAAAGCTTGGCGAACACGGCATCAAAAACTCTGGTCCGGGACCTCTTTCCCTGCCTTTCCTGATCTATAACCTTGAAAGCAGGGACAGAGAGGACTTTATGAAGCCGATTCCCTGGATTGTAAAAAAGGTTCTTGTCCCGATTATCTGGAGAAGTCAGTGGAAACCAATGATCCCATTCTTTCTATAGCGATCCGGAAGTAGACTTGTCAGAACCAGGCAAAGGAATAAGATTCCACTTATGATTATTAAAAAATCGGAAAAATTCTGGTTTAAATTTAGCTGATTGAACTTTTAGACGCTCAAGCCTCTTTCTCACCCCCACACATGATTTTCAGATCCAACTTTATAGAGATGTGTGTAAAGGGTAGTTTAAAGAAAGGGAAGGGGTATCTGACAGATTATATGATAATTAGAACTATGATAAGAACTTTCTCATTCAACCATTTGAAGGGCACTTAACATTTTCTACCTGTATCATACCGGAATTTGACCATGTCTCGCATTCCATATAGTAATTACAGGCAAATTATATTATTAGCCAGGAATT
>CAZTDW010000127.1:0-11764 GCA_964611835.1 uncultured Rikenellaceae bacterium
GGAGGGATCCCCTTTTCGTTGGATAGGTAACCTGCAATAAATCCTGTCTGAAGGGCAGCAAGTGAATCCAGCTTCGAAGAAAGTCTTTCCATACCGATATAGTTCCTGCACATCAGCAGAAGATCATTATTCCCCTCCGGGGAAATGCCTGCAGATTTTGCCAGGAGAAATGAAATCAACGAGCTGTCGGCGATACTGGTGCTAACATTTTCCTCCGGTTTATTTTTATCCGTGAGGAAATCGGCAACAGTAAGCCTGTAAGCCATGGTATCGGCCGCTTTTTCCCTGTTGATGCAATAAATGAAGCTGACATTCAATTGAGGCTTCTTGTCCAGTATATCTGATATTATATCAATCGATTTAATTCCTTTGTCATCCGGCTGTGCATTGTCAAGCCCCAACGGGATGGTCTGAAGAGATGCAGGATCTGTTTCATAAAGGCCAGACAGAAGGTTAAATGGAGCGACTGCAGCCTTGACGAACAGGTTGCCTATTATTCGGAATATTATCCTGCCGAGGTTTGCTACCTTTACTTCATCTCCCTTCATCTTTACGGGAGCTTTCAGATCAATGATCCCGTCCTTGTCCGAGAGAATACCTATCGAAAGCCTGAGAGGGATATTGTATTTTGTTTCAGTCTTCAGTTTTTCGGAAAGGGCAAATCGCCGGAAATAGATTTTGTTGTCGCTGTCGAGGGATTTTTTTCTCAGCCTGTTTGCTGTTTTGAAGTTCATTATCCCGCCTTTGACAGGGAAACCAAAATAATGCCTGAAATAGGCATCCAGATCCTTCATCCTGAGCTGACCTATATCCAATGCCAGGTCAATATCATTATCCGGATTGTTGGGATCGAGCTCTCCCCATGTCCTTAGTTTTCCGGTACCATTAAGTCCAGCTGAGATATCAAATGATATTCTTCCCGGCTGTTCAGCTATTTCCGACACGTTGAGCTTAAGGCTGTCTATTTTGTATTCAAACGGATAGCCGAGAGTTTTATCCGTGACCTGTATCGAACCTCCTGAAACGGATAATTCCGGAATGTTATATATGAAACCAGTGTTTGTGCCGGTGGTGTCACTTGTCACTCCGGCAGAATCCACTTTTTCCCCGGTATTCAGCAGTGCCATCCAGTTATTTGTTGAGTCAGCAAGTTCAAAAAGCAGGAAAGGATCTTTAAGGCTGATCCTGTTGATCCGGATCCTGCCGGATGATAAATCAAGCGTGTCAATGTCCAGCGTAAGATCATTGAATGAAAAGATGGTCCGCTGCGATGTGTCCTGCAGAGCAAATCTGTTGATATGATTTATTCCGCGGACAGAAAGCCTGAGGATGCTGCTCATGCTCCCCTTCACATGCAGGTCACTGGTAAGGAAACCATTCAGAGATGAAACTTTCAGATAATTTTTTATATAGGGTTCAATGATTCCCAGATTCAGACTGTCAACCCTGAGATTAAGCACATAGGTGCTGTCGGCCTGGTTGACTTCCAGACCGGAACTTAATCCTCCCCCGTCAACGAACCTGAAACCGACATCAAGGTTGGCCGAGTCGCTGTTCCATGTAAAGCCGGGTATCATCAGGTCAAGACTGTCAAGTGAGATGGTATGCTGCAGGGGGATATCTGTATATTTCACAAAGCCTCCGGCAATTCTGATATTATGAATTATATATTTTGCCGGCGCTTTCTGAACACTATCCTTTTTAGTTACTGTTGAGTCGGACGTTATGAGATCAGAAAAGTTAAATCTGCTGCCGTCCTGCAATACCTGAACAAAGGGATCATCAAGTGAAATACTTCTGATGACAAATTCGTTCCTGATCAATGGCAGGTAGTCTATATTTACAATGAGCTGACTGAAACCTGCAAAAACAGTTTTTTCGTCAGCTTCAAACATTTTGAGTTCCCTGATTCTTAAGGTACCTGTCAGATAATTGATCCGGATCCTGTCAATTGATAACCTGCGTCCGGTAAGCTCCCTGCTGTTTTTAACAATATAATGCCTGGCAATCCGGGGGGCTGCAAAAAGAATCAAAACAATCAATAGCAAAATACCGGATATGATAAGATGTCTTTTCTTTAACACTCTGGTTCTCATCATGTAAGATTTTCGGTTAAAGATCGGCGTTCATTTCCTTCTTGTCTGGACCGGTCATGTCCTGGCCTGGTGCTGAAAACAAAGTTACTCAAAATCGGCAACAAGTGCTTAAATACTCAACATGTATATCTTTTGATTGTTTTAAAAATGCTGAAGCTGCATCAAAATCATTTGATTCGAGTCTTCCCTGCTTTGTGCGCCTTCGTGAAAAACTTTGTGTTTCCTTAGTGCTACCCTTTGAGTACCTTTGTGGTTAAATATAAATCACTGAACCACAAAGTGTCTCAAAGGCAACAAAGGACTTTTGATACAGATACAGGCATTTGCGTGAGTATTTACGTAACTAATTACGTAATTAATTACGTAACAGGAGATCACATGGACTGTGAAATATGATTTTCCATAATCTGGTTTTTGATTTTTACTTTTCTATCTTTATGATTTTATTGGATTTTGGAACAAATAATTTTAACTTTCAGACTCAACTTTTGCATTTTGCATATGAAACTAAAAACCAGATAAGAAATGAAATCAAGGAAATTTACACGCCGCCAGGTCATTGCCACGACATCGGCAGGGGTCCTGGGATCGATGCTTAACTATTCGTTCAAGCCGTTTACAATTGGAAATACAAACCAGTCGGTGCTGGCGATCAACGGAGGAGAGAAGGTCCACAAGGGTACATGGCCCGACTGGCCGGTATGGGACAAAACCGCGGAACCGGGCATACTGGACATGTTACGTTCAGGACGCTGGTGGAGAGGCGAAGGGGAACATGTTGCCGAATTCGAGAAAAAATATGCTGAACTGATGGGTGCAAAGAGCTGCCTCGCCACCGCCAGCGGCACCACTGCACTGATAGTAGCAATGGAAGCCCTGGGTGTTGACGCCGGCGACGAGGTGCTGATATCTCCTTACACATTTATTGCTACCTATAACTCGGTGTTTGCCCATAAGGCACTGCCGGTATTTGTTGACTCTGATCCGGAGACATTCCTGATGGATCCGAAAAAGATCGAGGAAAAGATCACCGACAGGACCGTGGCTATAGTACCTGTTCATATTTATGGGTTACCCGTTGATATGGACAGTGTCAATGCAATCGCAAAGAAACACAATCTCAAAGTTATTGAGGATGCCTGTCAGGCGTGGCTGGCAGAATACAGGGGTAAGAAAACTGGCACACTGGGAGATCTCGGCTGCTTCAGCTTTCAGAACTCAAAGCATCTTCCTTCGGGAGAAGGTGGCGCCATCCTGGGCATGGATGAATCACTTATCGACCGCTGCTATGCCATACACAACTGCGGAAGGCCGAGAGGGAGCATGAAACCCGGACCAGGTTACCCGTACCGCGGAAGGAACTACAGAATGCAACAGTCACAGGCTCTTATACTCTTGTCGGGCATGAAAAGGATCATGAAAGACAACGACATCCGTCTTTCCAACGCCCTGTATCTCGACAAAAAACTGAAGGAAATACCGGGAATAGTGCCTTACAAGGCCGCCAACGGTGCCACCAGGGCAGTATATCATCTCTATCCTTTCAGATATATTAAGGAGGAATTCAATAACATCCCGAAGGAGAAATTCATCCAGGCCCTTAACGCTGAAGGGATCCCGGCATCCACCGGATATGGCAAGCAGAACAGGGACGGACTGATGGAAGAAGCCCTCACTTCAAGAGGCTACAAAAGGTTGTTCTCCGAATCAAGACTCAGGCAGTGGCGCGAACAGAACGTCCTTCCCGGCAATGACCAGCTGTGCGACCAGGCAGTGGCATTCTACCAGAGCATCCTGCTGGGAACCAAATCAGATATGGATGATATAGTAAATGCCATAGCAAAGATCTACAAAAACAGGGCTTCGCTGAAATAATGATCCTTAGCTTCATGGCCGAAAAATCCGGTATGAACCCCATCCGTTCTCTTGCTGCAGCGGTTGCCATTGTTGTATTCTCCGGTTGCAGCCAAAGCCCGGATCCCGAAAGTTTGCTCGCAAAGCTTGAAAGTGATCTGGTCAAGGGCAATTTTGGCGGGATGGAGATGCTGGCCGATTCGATAAAAAAGCTTGAAAAAGCTGATAGTAAAACAGCCGTAAAGGCTGATTCACTGGTCGATATCGCAAGAAGAACGGAAATTGATTTTTCGGTGCCTGAAGAAGAATTCAGGGCACAACTGAAGGAAAGGACCGGGGGATTCTCTGAGAGTGAGTTTAAGTCATGGGATAAAAACAGATGGCTTGAATGGAAGCTTATCAACGGAGAAAAAAGGTATTTCAGGAGAGCGGCTTCCAATCTGATCCTGTTGCGGAATCACAGGTACAGCAGGGCCTTTGCCGACTCGGTAAACTCACTTTCAGATGAGCTGAGGTTCAGGAGAAAACATATCGGATCGGTTATCAATGCCTCCCGGGAAAACGGAAAGCCGGTCATGCCGGTTGAGATGACGGTCAATTACACCCTCACGGTAAAACCCGATGCCGTACCCGAAGGAAAGATGATAAGATGCTGGCTGCCTTATCCCAAAGAAGGCTATATGCGGCAGCAAAAGGTGAAGTTCATCTCCGCTTCTCACGAAAATTTCATTATTGCTCCCGATTCTGCCACTCACCGAACAATTTACATGGAGGAGATGGCTGTTAAAAACCAGCCCGCAACCTTCAGGGTTTCATTCAGCTTTGAATCATCAGCCCTTTATTTTAATCCTGCCGCGACTGAAATTATGCCATATGACAGAAATTCGGAAATCTTCAGGACCTATACCTCCGAGCAGCTGCCTCATATATGTTTTACCGGAATGGTGCGCCATCTGGCCGACAGCATAACCGGACCGGAGACCAGGCCATTTGAGATACTGAAAAAAATCTATTACTGGATAGATTCCAATATTCCCTGGGCCGGAGCACTTGAATATTCCACTATCCCAAACATCCCGGAATATGTTCTGACCAACAGCAGGGGTGACTGCGGGATGCAAACCTTTCTCCTGATGTCAATGCTCAGGTATAAGGGAATTCCGGTGAGATGGCAGAGCGGCTGGATGATGCCCCCGGAAAATGAAAACCTTCACGACTGGTGTGAAGTATATTTTGAAGGTCCGGGCTGGATACAAGTCGATATGTCGTACGGCCTGCAATACTCTGACAATAAGTTTATTAAGGAATTTTATCTTTCCGGGATCGATTCCTACAGGATGATATTAAATGATGGTGTCGCCGGAAAACTTTATCCGGAAAAGCAATTCCTTAGAAGTGAACCTTACGATTTTCAGAGAGGCGAGGTTGAATGGGAGGGAGGCAACCTTTATTTCGACAAATGGAGCTATGATATTGAAATTGAATATCAGGATAAAAGTATCGCCCTGAAAGATAAGAAGCCTGAATTACAGTTAACCCATTAAAGAAGGAATGCAACATTTAAAGTTATCATGGTTTTTGCCGTCCCTTTTAACGGGATTCTTTTTCAGCATTTTGTTCAATGGCTGCAAGCCTGAGTCATCAGGTTTATTATCAGACGGGCTTGATTCAATAGGATCTGCATTTGTAAGCGATAGAAGGGAGGGTATTTATGATGTCAGGCTTTACGGAAAGGGTAAGGAATTAATTCTTAAAGGTGAAACAGACAACCCCGATGCGAGGAAATCAGTGTTGGAATACCTTGAAAGAAAAGGGATTCATTTTACCGACAGTCTGGTGTTTCTGCCCGATACTACGGTAATAAAGCACCAATGGGGGCTGGTAAATGTCAGTGTATGCAATATAAGGCTGAAGCCGTCCTATAGTGCCGAACTGACTTCGCAGGCCCTGATGGGAACGCCTGTCAGGCTTCTTAAATGGAATAATGGATGGCTTATGGTGCAAACCCCCGACCGGTATATCGGCTGGGTCGACAGCGATGCTGTCGCGGACATGACTTTGGATGATTATCTGGAATGGAAATCGTCGGAAAGGATTTTCTACACAGGCAAAACAGGGGACATTTACGGCGACGCTGAAAAGAAAAAGGTCATATCCGATGTGGTGGCGGGATGCATTCTCCGGACAAGTGGGATCAGTGGAAAGGATTACAATGTGATATTGCCCGACGGGAGGATCGGATTTATTCCCAAAGCCAGTGCAATGAGTCTTGATGACCTCGCTCCTGAAAAGCTGCTTACTCCTGAAAACCTTATATCTTGTGCGGAATCATTCACGGGCATTCCCTATCTCTGGGGCGGAACGTCGGTAAAAGGATTTGACTGCAGCGGGTTTGTCAAAACGGTGTATTATCTCAGCGGTATTATCCTTGCGAGGGATGCCTCACTCCAGTTCAGGCACGGAACTGAAACAGATACCGTCAATATCCCAGGGTCGCTGAATCCGGGCGACCTCCTGTTTTTCGGATCAGTCAGGGAAGGCAGACCCAGGGCAACTCATGTCGCAATGTACACCGGCGACACTGAATTTATTCACGCCTCGGGCATGGTCAGAATCAACAGTCTCGATCCCTCAAGGACCAATTTCAACAGGTACAGGAGAAATACACTCATTGGTGTCAGAAGGATTACCGGAACACCATATGGGGAGGGAATACAGCCTGTCGCCGGGCATCCCTGGTACAAATAAAAAGATGGATAAAAGGACTTTCATAAAATACTGCACATCCCTGGCCGGAGTATCCTGGTACAGTGGAAATATTACCGGTGCAGCAACGGCTTTTTCAGCAAATAAGGACAAGATGAAAAAATCAGGCACGCTTCAGCTGCGGTATGCTCCGTATACCCTGCAGATGAAACATACGTTTACGCTTGCAACAAGTTCAAGGACCACAACTCCTGTTGTGCTTACAGAAATAGAGTTTGAAGGCATCACAGGCTACGGAGAAGCATCAATGCCCCCGTATCTCGGAGAGAGCCATGAGTCGGTGCTGAAATTCCTGGCAAAAGTTGACCTTTCACGGTTTTCGGATCCGTTCCTGCTTGAGGATATAATTGCATATGTCGACAATGTGATGCCCGGCAATTATGCTGCAAAAGCATCAATAGATATTGCGCTCCACGATCTTATCGGAAAGATCACGGGCCAGCCCTGTTACAGGCTGTTTGGACTCAATCCTGCAAAAACGCCTCTCACGAGTTTTACTATCGGTCTGGATGCTCCTGATGTAATAAAACAGAAGGTTGAGGAAGCCGGGCCTTACAGGATCCTTAAAGTTAAGCTTGGCCGTGATAATGATAAACAGATGGTTGAAATAATAAGATCGCTGACCACCAAGCCTCTGTGCGTCGATGTGAACCAGGGATGGAAAGACCGTAATCATTCGCTTGAAATGGCACACTGGCTGCATGAGAAGGGAGTAATATTCCTTGAGCAGCCGATGCCCAAAACTCAGAAGGATGATATCGCATGGCTTAAGCAAAACAGCCCTTTGCCCATTATAGGTGATGAAGCCATTCAGAATGCAGGAGACATCATCAGCCAGAAGGATATTTACTCAGGTGTCAACATAAAGCTTATGAAATGCGGAGGATTGAATGCAGCACGCAACATGATCAATCTCGCAAGGGGGCTTGGATTAAAGGTCATGATCGGATGCATGACCGAGACGTCCTGTGCCGTAACTGCAGCGGCCCAGCTCTCGCCACTGGTTGACTGGTGCGATCTTGACGGGAACCTTCTTATCAGCAACGATGTGTTTGAAGGAGTAAAGATCATCGACGGCAGGGTCACTCTCCCTGACCGTCCGGGAATAGGGATAAGAAAGATCACCTGAAAGCCGGAAATGTAATTCCGACGGATCGGCCTATTTCAGCCACCTGTCAAACCAGTCAAACGCTTCTTTCTGCATCTCCGTGTCGAACTTATGAGGCCCCGGATAAAATGAGCATTTATACTTTTCTGAGGCGCCTGCCTTATCATATACTTCCCTCAGGATCTCATCAGCTTTTTTCATCTCGGGCAGCGTGTAAAGGTCATCATCGTTGTCGTTCAGAACCATAGTTGGCAGCGGCACCCTGAGTCCCAGTATTTCAGGAAAATCAAGTTCGTTGGGCAGCAGGGGTACATAGGTCATCCAGGTGTGGGTAAATGATTTATACAGCACAAAATCACGCCAGGTTGTCATAAATCCAACACAGACTGCGCACTTGATCCTCTCGTCGGTACCCCCGGTAAAAACTGTCCTCATTCCTCCTCCTGACAGACCTGCGCATCCGATCCGGCTGCTGTCCACATCCTTCCTGGAACAGAGGATATCAAGCGCAAAAGAGTCTTCAGCCATGAATACCCCGGGCCATGTTGTGCCGGCGCTGAAAAGCGACTTGGCCATTATGTGCTCATGTTCTCCGGCCCAGTTATTATATGCCGTTATATTTGCCGGATTTTCCGGATCATCATCAGTCAGTCCCTGCCTTAAATGCTCCGGCACATCCTGCATCATGACCCTCCTGCTGGCAAAGGGGAAAGCATCCGAAACAAGTACAACGTAACCTCTTTTTGCAACTTCATTAGCCCATGCCATGCCTCCGTAATATTCTTTCTGGTGATCCGTCATCAGCGGGTGCTGGCTGGCAGAAGTCTTTGTAATTTTCCTGGTACCGAAATATTTGTTGCCTCCGTGATCATGAAAAGCAAGAATACCAGGCAGCTTTCCCCTAGCCTCTGCCGGCTTCAGGAGAATGGCATCGGTGGGACGCCCGTATGGCAGCTGCCATCTGAGCTCCTCGATCTGAAGGCCGTCAAAGGTGTAGCTTTTAATTACTTCGACTTCAGGTGCTTTTCCAATATCAGGTACTGCCAGACGTTCAAGAGCCCTCATGGCTGCAGCCGGTTTCCACGATTTTACATCTTTCCATTCTTTCCGTCTGAAGGAAAGCAAAGGGAGTTCCTTTTCAATAAGTCCGGCAGCCCAGGTTCCGTAAACACCTATCAGGCTTGTTTGTTCCTGTTCCGAGATCATATTTTCCGTATTGATATTTTTTGTGTAGGGGTTCATAGGCAAATCATTTGACGGGTAATCCTTAAAATCATAACTGAAATCTTTTATTAAATTATTGCCGGCCATTCCAAAACTAAAAGCGCCGGCAGCTTTTAAAAATCCTCTTCGATTGCTTTTCATATCTGTCGGATTGTTTTAATTGTTATAAATTTACATTAATTGTCTTTGAAGTGTACTTAAAATATAAAAAAGTAATATATTTCTGGTAAACCATTTATCTTGTATTATTCATTTACTTTTACTTTGTGATCCTTCGAGCCCTTTGTGGTTAAATCCTTTTACCACAAGGTGTCACGAAGGTCATCACCAAGTAGCACAAAGGAATACAGCATATAATTATTATTTATGAATTAATCAGATCATATTAATAAAACTATACAATATGAAAAGAATCCTCCCTCTCCTTATCTCAATCCCGCTTTCACTGACAATACTGGTTTCCTGCAAAGTGGAACAGGCTCCTTCCGGGCTGGTAAATGTCTTTATAGGTACCGGCGGCCACGGCCATACCTTTCCCGGAGCTACCCTTCCATTCGGCATGGTGCAACTGAGCCCCGATACCAGGATGGAGGGCTGGGATGCCTGTTCGGGCTACCATGACTCTGACCGGACGATAATCGGTTTTTCCCATACTCATCTCAGCGGAACGGGTATAGGTGATTATGGCGATATATTGATGATGCCCGTTGTTGGGAGAAAAGCTCTGGTGAGGGGAGAGGAGGGTATTCCCGGATCGGGTTACAGATCGGCCTTCACCAAAAGCAATGAAAAAGGATCTCCCGGCTATTATTCAGTTATTCTCGATGACTACAACATCAAAGCCGAGCTTACTGCCACCACCAGAGCCGGATTCCATCGCTACACCTTCCCTGAATCAAAAGAATCGGACATCATTGTTGACCTCCACCACACTCTGCAGTACCATCCCAACCTGCTTTTAAAGATAAAGGCATTAAGTGATACGGAAATCGAGGGTGTCAAAATCACCAGGGGCTGGGCCAAATATCATCCGGTTTACTTCTATGCACGGTTCTCAAAGCCATTCAGGTGCACCATAGCTGTTAACGACACGCTGAATGCCTCACTGAAGGAGGCCGAAGGTCAGAACATTAAAGCTGTACTTTCATTTGAAACCTCCAAGGATGAACAGGTACTTGTAAAAGTTGGTATATCTTCTGTCGACGCTTCAGGGGCAAAAAACAATCTTGAAAGTGAGATCCCTGACTGGAATTTTGATGGGATCCGGGAAAAGGCAAAAGAAGCATGGGATCATGAATTAAGTAAAATAAAAGTTGAAGGGGGAAGTGAAAATCAGCAGATAATTTTCTATTCAGCCTTGTATCACGCACTTATCAGCCCGAATATTTTCACCGATGCTGATGGAAGGTATTTCGGGATGGACCACAAGATCCATAAGTCGGAAAGTTTTTTGAATTATACCGTTTTTTCACTCTGGGATACCTTCCGGGCTGCACATCCGCTGTTCACAATAATAAACCCTTCACGCGATGCTGAAATGATCAGAGCCCTTCTTCAGAAATACGATGAGGGTGGATTGTTGCCGATGTGGGACCTGGCTTCCAATTACACGGGGACAATGATAGGATATCATGCTGTCCCTGTTATTGCAGATGCCTATGCAAAAGGGATACGCGATTTCGATGCGGAAAAAGCCTTCCGGGCAATGATAAAGTCGTCAGATTTTGATACAAACAATATCAAGGCCGCAACGAAGGATATCCTGATGTCATTGATGCCGATGGCCAAATATTTTAATAATACCCTTGGCTTTGTTCCGAGCGATAAGGATAACCAGTCAGTGGCGAAGGCTCTTGAATTTGCCTACAATGACTGGTGCATTGCCCGAATGGCAAAGGAGCTGGGTAAGGAAAATGAGTACAAAACTTACTCAGAAAGGGCATTGCGCTATAAGAAGTATTTTGATCCCGTCACCGGCTTCATGAGAGGCGTTATGTCGACAGGAGAATGGAGAACTCCCTTTAATCCAAGGTTTTCTGATCATTCATTTGCCGATTACGTTGAGGGAAATGCCTGGCAGTGGACCTGGTTTGTGCCCCATGATCCTATGGGACTTATAGATCTTATGGGCGGCAGGGAGAAATTCATTATGAAGCTTGATTCACTTTTTACCGTTGATTCAACAATAGAAGGCGAAAACGCTTCGGCAGATATTTCGGGACTCATAGGTCAGTATGCGCACGGCAACGAGCCAAGTCATCATATAGTGTATTTCTATAATTATGCGGGTCAGCCGTGGAAAACCCAGAAGCTGGTTGACCAGATACTTAATACGCTTTACCATAACAATCCTGATGGCTTGTCGGGGAATGAGGACTGCGGGCAGATGTCGGCCTGGTATGTCCTCAGTGCGATGGGATTCTATTCTGTTGCTCCGGGCGATCCGACATATTCAATAGGACGTCCGTTGTTCAGCAGGGTGGTCATTAAACAGGAAAACGGTAATGAATTTGTGATCGAGGCCAAAAATAATTCTCCTGAAAACATATATATTCAGGAAGTTACGCTAAACGGGAATCCCCTTGAAACGCCGTCTTTCACTCATAATGATATGCTTCAGGGAGGTTCCCTGGTGTTTGTTATGGGTCCGGAACCTTCTGAAAAATGGGGTATAAAATAGAATTGAATAAGCATTAACTGCTTATCCCTTTTAATC
>CAZTDW010000128.1:0-11671 GCA_964611835.1 uncultured Rikenellaceae bacterium
AGCATTTTTTTTATATATTTAATGTACTAACTAAAAACTCACACTATGCCCAGTGTCAGAAGACTGAAAAAGGATATTGATTGTCTTGTTTTTGAAGTGATATCAGATTGCTTCTCATTTGGCAAGCTTCATCCTGACGAAAAAGCTGAAGAGGTCACTGAAATAATTTCCGATGCCGTAATTCTGAGGAATGATCTGATAAACCGGGTAAACAATCCGGTAAAAGGAGACGATCCGGCAATTAGAAAGGCACATTTCAGGAATGTAACAAAAGATCTCTACGTTGGCGTTGACAAGCTTTTCAGCAGGCTCAGCGGTTTGACACCTGAAAGGTAAAGTGCCGGTAAATTCTGCTGCCACACTTAATACAATTACCCTCTGTATCCAGGTTCAATAATCTTGTACTGTACCCGTGTCTTTTTGTTACGGTGATCCCGCATTTTCTGCAATAAGTATCCTGACCTGAAGAAGTTCCGGTATTGCCCAGGTACACATTTGTAAGATGTGCAGATGCCGCTTCAAGCAGAGTGTCGAGAGTTGCCTGCGGAGTTACCGGGTCCTGGCGCCTGTACATCGGGAAATATCTGCTTATGTGCAGGGGAATATCCTCTCCCAGTTCACCGGCAATCCATTTTGCCTGATTTTCCATTTCATCTACACTGTCATTCTTTCCCGGAATTATAAGGGTAGTGATCTCCAGATGCTTTCCTTTTTCTGCAATTACACGCAGGCTTTCCTTTACACTGTCCAGATCAGCTCCGGTAAGTTTTTTGTAAAATGAATCATTAAATGCCTTGAGATCGATGTTGAATGCATCAATGAATTCTGTTATTTCATTTAAAGGCTCCCTGCTGACGTAGCCATTGCTGACCATGGCCGTGAAGAATCCGTTTTCCTTGAACTTAAGGGCAGTATCGCGCATAAATTCAAACCAGATCACCGGTTCATTGTAAGTGAAAGCAATCCCTATGTTCTTTTCAACCTGCCTTGCTTCATTAAGAAGCCTCTCGATAGTCGTATTAACCCTGAGTTCAGGCTGATGGTTTTGTGAAATTTGCCAGTTCTGGCAGAAATCACATCTCATGTTGCAGCCATAGGAACCTATTGATAAAATGTTATACCCGGGGAAAAAATGATAAAGGGGTTTTTTTTCAACAGGATCGATGGCATGACCGGAAATAACACCGTAAGTTATAAGCTCTACCTTGTTTCCGGTATTTTTCCTCACCCCGCAAATGCCTGTCTTCCCTTCTGGTATTTTACATCGGTGCGGGCAGAGCCTGCATTCAATGTAGCGGTCATATTTCAGGTATAGTGGCCCCATCACTTTTTGCTTTCAGGGATAAAATTACATTAATTCGTTTTTTGAAAATTAAAATTAAGCTACTTTTATAAAAGGACAACACCTATAAAACCATGAAAAGATCATTTTTCCTAGTGATACTGGCAGCATCTCTTATCGGCTGCAATAAACAGCAGAATTCACCCTGCTTATGGTATGACAAACCTGCAGCCGACTGGAACGAAGCACTTCCGGTGGGCAACGGCCGCATAGGGGCGATGGTATTTGGAGATCCTGTTAATGAATGCATACAGATCAATGAGGAGAGCATATGGGCCGGATCCGGAATCAATAACAATAATCCGGCCGCCCTGGTTAATCTTCCGCGTCTTCAGGATGCCATTTTCAGGGGAGATATCAGATCTGCAGAGAAAGTTGCTGCTGATAATTTCATTGGTACACCACCAAGGATAAGATCATACCAGCCTCTGGGCGAACTGCTGATAAGTTATATGTGGGATGAACCAGTAACCGGTTATCAGCGTCGCCTTGATCTTCAGAAGGGAATTGCAACAACTTCTTTCAGTTCCGGAGGACATCTCTTCACCCAGATGGTTTTTGCCTCAGCAGTTGATAATGTGATTGCTGTAAGAATCGGGGCAGTGAGAGGAGGCGAGATCAATGCATCATTTAAATTGCGGAGGGACAGGGATGCTGAGATCAAACTGTCGGAGGATGGGACTATAGTTCTTTCCGGACAAATAATAGATGCTCCCGATTCATTGAGCGGACCGGGCGGACAGCACATGAAATTTGCCGGAGAAGCAAGATTCATGGTTAGGAAAGGTAAATTATCTGTGGAAGGAAACCGGCTTAAAATTTCAGGAGCCGATAATATCGTTGCACTGATCACCGCCGCCACTGATTACAACATTGATTATCTTGATTTTGACAGGTCGGTTGATCCGGGGCTTGTTTGTAAAAAAATACTTGACAGAGCAATGGCCAAACCATGGGAAACCCTGGTAAACAATCATATAAATGAACACAGCAGGATGTTTGACCGGGTGAGTCTTGATTTTGGTCCCGATTCTATGAATATATTGCCTGTAAATGAGCGGCTTGTTCGAATAAAGTCGGGTAGGGAAGACAACGGGCTTGTTGCCCTTTATTTCCAGTATGGAAGATACCTTTTGATGGGATCATCACGCGCTCCGGGGATTCTCCCGGCAAATCTGCAGGGTATATGGAACAAAGATTACAATGCCCCCTGGAATTCCGATTTTCACACCAATATTAATCTGCAGATGAATTACTGGCCCGCAGAGGTATGCAATCTTCCGGAAACAGCCGAGGTGCTTGCCGGCTTTATAAAGAGAATAACTGAACCGGGGAGTGTTACCGCAAGGGAAATGTACGGAGCACGCGGTTGGACAATGCACCATCTTACGGATCCGTTTGGAAGAACCGGAGTTGCCGATGGATTATGGGGGCTTACACCCACAAACGGACCATGGATGACATTTCCCCTTTATGAGCATTTTTTGTTCACCTGCGATACAGTTTACCTCAGAAATACAGCATATCCTGTCCTGAAGGGATCGGCAGAATTCATACTCGATTTTCTGATACCCTCGCCTGAAGGATTCCTGGTAACCAACCCTTCCACCTCACCTGAAAACAGGTATTACCTGCCTGTCAGCAGAGAAGCGGCATATCTTACTTATTCGGCAACGATAGATGTACAGACTGTAAGAGCAGTTCTTGAATACTGTTCAGGAGCTGCGCAAATACTTGGGCAGGATCCTGAACTTGTGAAACGGATAGCCGAAACCATTAATAAGCTTCCGCCTGTACAGATAAACTCCAATGGAACAATACAGGAGTGGATTAAGGATTATGAAGAAGTTGAACCCGGCCACCGGCATATGTCTCACCTTTTGGGATTGTATCCGCTGGCCCAGATCACTCCTTCAGAGCCTGAACTTTTTGCCGCGGCAGCAAAAACAATTGAAAGGAGGCTTTCATTCGGGGGAGGCCACACAGGGTGGAGCAGGGCATGGATAATTAACTTCTTCGCACGCCTTCACAACGGGGAGGAGGCTTACAGCCATATTATCAGTCTGCTTGATAAATCAACCCAGCCAAACCTTTTTGACAGTCATCCCCCGTTCCAGATTGATGGAAACTTCGGAGGGACAGCCGGTATTGCAGAAATGATCCTGCAGAGTCATCAGGGCTTTATTGAACTGCTTCCTGCATTGCCAGATGCATGGAAGGAAGGAAATGTCAGGGGGCTTGTTGCCAGAGGGAATTATATAGTGGATATGAGCTGGAAAGATAACAGAATCACATACGTCAGGATCCATTCCGTTGCCGGAGGCCACTGCAGGATCATGTACAATGGCAGGCTTGTAGAATTCAACAGTGACGCAGGAAAAGATTATTATCCAAATGAACTGTTAAAAGATTAACAGACAGCTTCACATGATAATCAGGTCACCAGGTTCCTGATGAATCCCGTGATCAAATGTCTTCCTGCTCGAATTCAACAGGGATTTTCTTTCCGTCAGCATAACTCGCAACAGCATCCTTGAGTGGTCTGATCACATCAGTATAGGTCGTTCCCAGTCTGACCCTCATGTTTCTCTTATTCTTCATTACAAACAGAATATTCAATGGGAATATGCTGATCCTTTCTATATCATCAGTCTTGATTTCACGTGGAGGCAGCATCGGTATGCTCTTGAAACGTATCCTGCTTTCATCGATTACAATAAACCTTCTGCCCCTGCCAAGACCAGAATTAATCTGGTATATTCCGAATACTGCCAGGAACAAAAAACTGATCCAGAAAGAGAAGCCCGATTTAACTGAACCTGGATACAGTATTATCCAGGCTATGGCTACCACAAGACATACCGCACCAAAAAAAAGCTGAAATCCTCTTACAAATCTTCCTGATTCACTGGTGTCGAGATAAAACTTTTTCATTTAAGTAATCAATTTGTAGCAAAATAAAGAAATTTTTAATGCCAGCAAGCTAATTAGCATAAACAGTATGAAGTTACTAACTGCATTGAAATGCATCACAATAGTATCAGAAAAGGAGTCTAGATCAGATGTGAAAGATAATTCTGCAGGGATAGTTTTTCTCCGGTCTTTTGAATTTTTGAAGATTATTTATTTTTTTATTATAAATTTAAGCAATTATACCTGATTATTTGGACCTAATTTTAACCTAATTTAGTTCTATTAAAACCTGATGCCTATGAAAGATGTTTATCTCTGACATGACAGAAGTTTATTATCGTTTTTCAAACTTCTGTTATTTAATGAATTACCTAAATGAAACCCTAAAATTAAACTATCTTGAATTATGGAAAGAAAACTTAATCGATGGATGCACCTGCATCCGGTCTTGCAAAAACTGATCAATGGATTAAAGATTGCAGTTGTTCTGTCCGGTATCTGCATTTTCAGTTCATTGTTCAATCCTGCTAATGCTGCAGACAATGATCTTCAGCAGACTGTAATAACCGGAAAGGTTACCGACAGCAGAGGAGAGGCTCTGGCAGGCGTTAATGTTCTTGTCAGAGGTACTGTGATGGGTACGATTACTGATATTCAGGGAAGATATTCCCTTGCTGTGAATGATCTTACCGGCACGCTGGTTTTTAGTTTTATAGGTTACACGCCACTTGAGGTTCCCATCGAAGGCAGACGTACGGTAGATGCCCAGTTGGCTGAAGAAACGACAGCCCTGGGTGAAGTTGTTGTAACGGCTCTTGGAATAAAGCGTGAGGCAAAAAGAGTTGGATATGCCACAACTTCTGTTGATAACGATTATATTACAGCAGTCAGGACTACTAACTTTGGTAACAGTCTTCAGGGTAAAGTCGCAGGTTTGAATATTTCTGCTCCTGCCGGCGGACCGGGTGGATCTTCTAAAATACGTATCCGTGGCCAGTCTTCATTCGGAGGTAATAACTCCCCCCTGATTATTGTGAATGGTGTTCCTATCAACAATAGCACAATATCAGCAGGAAGTGGTGGCGGGAATCCCACTGGTGGTTCATCCGACCAGGGAGACGGACTTCAGAGTATAAATCCCGATGATATAGAAAATATGACCGTTCTTAAAGGTGCCGCAGCCGCAGCATTGTATGGTTCACGTGCAAAAGACGGTGCTATTATCATTACCACAAAAAGCGGTTCGGGCAGGCCCGGGATAGGCATTGAGATCAATACCAGCTTCCAGACTGACAAGGCTCTCGACTTTACGGATTTTCAATATGAATACGGCCAGGGTGAATACGGATTACGCCCGACTAACACTACTGAAGCTCAGAGTTCAGGAGTATGGAGCTTCGGCGAAAAATTTGACGGTGCTTCAACTCCTCAGTTCGACGGTACCTCAAAACCTTACCTTCCCAATAAGAACAGAATAAAGGATTTTTATCGTACAGGGACAAACTGGACCAATTCGGTTGCTCTTACCGGGCAGAATGATAAGGGCAGTTTCCGCCTCGGATTTGCAAACACCGATGCTAATGCTATTGTTCCGAACTCTGATTATCATAAGAAGATCCTGAATTTCGGGATGAATTACAAATTGATCCCTCAGCTTACAGTTCAGCTGAATATTAACTATTCAAATGAGTGGAACCATAATCCGCCTCAGATAGGCATCCAGGATATGAACGCAAATACCACCATTTATACAATGGCCAACAGTATTGCAGTCAAATGGCTGGAAGATACATATATGGATGTCAATGGAAATGAGCAGCCACTGGCCCGTTTCACGAACCGTAACAATCCTTACTGGGTTGCTCTGAAACGATTTGAAAATGTAAAGCGTGATCGTCTTTTCGGAAACACCACAGTTCGCTACCAGCTTCTTAAGTGGCTGTATGTTCAGGGCCGTATCGGTATGGATTATTATACCCGCCCGTATAACTACAACCGTCCAACCGGAACACGTTCAATCAGTGCCGCTGCTTCAGGATATAACGGTTATTACTATCAGGATGAAACGACAAACCGGGAGCTTAACATGGACTTTCTGGTCGGCGCCAATCATAAATTTGGTGACTTCGGAGTTGATGTTACTGTCGGAGGTAACCGGATGCAACAGGAGCGCACAAACATCGGTGCATCAGTCACAAACTTTTATGTAAGGGATCTGTATACCATTGCTAACGGTCAGACAAAGAATCCTTTCTATAATTATTCCAAAAAAGAGGTCAATTCTCTCTATGGATCAGCAGAACTCTCATTCAAGGATTATTTATTCCTGAATCTTACCGCACGTAATGACTGGTTTTCAACGCTGAATCCAAAATCGAACAATTATCTGTATCCTTCAGCAAGTATGAGTTACATATTTACCCAGTCATTTGGTTCTATGCCTTCATGGCTCGATTTTGGTAAGATCAGGGTTTCATACGCTGAAGTGGGAGGTGATACCGATCCATATTCCAACAACCTTTACTATTCAGTCAACTCAAACCAGTTCAATGGATTTGGTCTTGGTTATATCTCATCCTCAGTGAGTCCGAATCCCAACCTTCGTCCGTTGAAACTGAAAGAAACTGAATTTGGAATTGATTTACGTACACTCGACAGCAGGGTAAATCTCGATGTATCTTACTATATCAAGAACACTGTTGATGAAATTCTGAATGTCGATATCTCCAATGCTTCCGGATTCAGCCAGACCAAAGTAAATGTAGGTAAGCTTCAGAACAAGGGAGTGGAAGCTTTACTTACACTGGTTCCGGTAAGGAACACAAACTTTACATGGGAAACCTCATTCAATACCAGTTATAATATAAGCAAAGTGCAGGCGCTGGCTAACGGACAAACAAGATTTGATGTAGGGTCCGGTGAGTTCTTCGGTAATGTTTCTCATGAAGTTGGATTACCTCTGGCTTCGATTCGCGGTTTTGATTACAAGCGCGATGCAAGCGGTAGGATAATCACCGCAGGTGGTCTATTCCAGCAGGGTAATCTTATCACATTCGGGAGCGCGATTCCAAAATGGATCGGTGGCTGGATTAATACATTCAATTATAAACACCTGAGGATCTTTACCCAGGTAGATTTCAAAACAGGTCATAAGATAATGTCGAACTCAAATCTTAATTTCTACCGTCATGGATTATCAAAAGCTTCACTCGTCGGTCGTGAGACCGGTGTTGTTTATGAAGGTGTTAATGCCGACGGTACACCCAATGAAACATCAATCGAAGTGGAACGTTTTTATTCCCAGTACCGCAGTACCAATATAGCAACACCATTTGTCTACAAAGGTGATTTTATCAGATGGCGCGCCCTTTCTATCGGCTATGATCTGTCGAGATTCCTTAATAAGCTATATGTCAAGGAAATGACAGTATCGGCAGTCTGTAATAATGTCCTTATGATAAAAAGCTATGTTGAGAATCTTGACCCCGAAGCAACGGTTTCGTCATCAGATAATCTTCAGGGTATTGAAACACACACGCTGCCTACTGTACGCAGTTTTGGGTTTAACATAAATGTAAAATTTTAACCAATCTATATCTGAATATATGAAACGAATATATATTTTAAACCTCGCACTGGCTGTACTCCTAACTGGTTTAAACAGCTGCGATAAAGGTTTCGAGGAGGTGAATACCAACCCTGTTGCCGCCACCTCACTTGACCCTGTATATCTCCTGAATACTGCCGTATTTGCTTCAGCTATGAATACAGTTTCTTATCATTTCCCGATAGTTCAGCAGATAGTTTCACCTTTTACCGGCGTTATAGAGGGTGGTAATCACAATGTTGTGTATGACCCGAATGCCAGGGCAACATTTAATGACATGTACGCTGCTACCGATGGTCCGGTTGCTTTGCTTACCGCAGTAATAGATCAGACAAAAGATGATCCGGCACGAAGCAATCTTTACCATATGGCACGTATCTGGAAAGCCTATGTTTTTCAGGTTCTCGTTGACACCTACGGAGATGTCCCCTATACTGAAGCCGGACAGGGTTACCTGAATGCAATTTATCAGCCTAAGTATGACGACCAGGAGTTAATTTATGCCGACCTTCTGAAAGAACTGCAGGAAGCAACAGCCGCTCTCGATCCATCAAAAACTGTTGAAACGGGCGATCTGATTTATAAAGGTAATATTGAAAAGTGGAAAAAGCTCGGTAATTCAATTCTTCTCAGGGTGGCAATGCGCTATTCAAAAGTAGATGCAGCCAAAGCCCAGCAATATGCAGCTGCAGCTTTCAATGGCGGAACTATGACGTCTGTTGCTGATAATGTTTTCATTGCTTTTAACAGTACATTCAATCATCCCT
The DNA here is from genome assembly GCA_964611835.1 of uncultured Rikenellaceae bacterium. GTDB lineage: Bacteria > Bacteroidota > Bacteroidia > Bacteroidales > VadinHA17 > LD21. The sequence goes on from CAZTDW010000128.1 coordinate 8,630, forward strand.
GCTCAGGTGTCTACCAGGGCACGGAAAGAGCCAACTATTACCTTGCAAGGCCGTTCGTTGATTTTCTCCAGACTACTGCAGACCCTCGTCTTGACGTAATTGCTGTTAAATATGAATTTCCGGCTCAGCCTCTTGCCACAGCAGGTGCAGAGAATACCAATCCCGCTGAACAGCTCGGGATGCCAATGGGCTACGATGAAAATACTATTGTCAACGATCCTTTGTATCCCGGTAAATCAGGTGCTGCATGGAAATACTCGCAGCCAAACAGGCGTACCGTTGCAAAAATAGATATACCTGAGTTTTTTATTACCTATGCCCAGACACAGTTGCTTCTTGCTGAAGCCGCTCAGAGAGGATGGATCTCAGGATCAGTTGAGGATTATTACAAAGCCGGTGTAAAAGCACACATGGATCAGATGAAACAATATGATGTTCTGGCAACAATACCGGTAGAAAAACAGGATGCTTACCTTCTTGCAAATCCTTTTGATCCCACCAAAGCCCTTGAACAGATAAATTCACAGTACTGGGTTGCTTCTTTCCAGAACGGACCGGAAGCCTGGGCTAATTTCAGACGTTCAGGTTTTCCCGCATTGCTTCCAAATCCATATCCTGGAGCTGATCCGGCTGTTGCAGGTGGGTTTATACATAGACTTGTCTATCCCGTAAGAGAAAAATCGGTAAACACAGTTAATTATGATGAAGCTGTCAGCCGCCAGGGAGAAGATAACCTTGCTACAAGGATCTTTTGGGATATCCAGTAAGATTGTGAAACTATACCCAGGCCATTGAAGAGAACAATTTTTTTGATTCATTGGTCAAATATTAAAAGGCTGTATTAAACGTTCCATGTGATCGCTGTTAGCTTGCTTTTTAATCCAGATGGTAATTTTTTGTTCCTTTTACCACATCCGGCAAGAAAGAATTCTACCAGAGACGCAATGGATAAAACACGGTAACTCGTTTTTTAATACAGCCTTTTTATATTTCTTCTTCCTGTGATGGAGGAAGTAAAATGCCGCAAATATTTATTAATATCATTCATCATGATTCAGACTGATGATACTATAATTATTGATACAGAGACAATGAGGTCCACGTTCAGAACGACCCTCATTAAATATGGTTTTTCAGAACAGGATGCAGCAAAATGCTCTGAAATATTCACTCGCAATACTCTTGACGGGGTATTCAGCCATGGAGTAAATCGTTTTGCAAAATTCGTGAGTTATGTAAGAGAGGGATTTATAGATCCTAAAGCCGTACCTTCAATTAAAGGGCGAATGGGTTCTGTTGAACAGTGGGATGGAAATCTTGGTCCGGGGCCGCTCAATGCCTCCCGTGCTACTGACAGGGTTATGGAAATATCCGTTGAATGCGGTATGGGAATGGTTGCCATGGCCAATACCAATCACTGGATGAGGGGAGGGACCTATGGCTGGCAGGCTGCCAGGAAAGGTTTTGTTTTTATCGGATGGACCAATACCATGGCAAATATGCCGGCATGGGGTGCCACAGATCCTCACCTGGGCAATAATCCGCTGGTCATTGCAGTCCCCTATAACGATACCGCAGTCGTTCTTGATTTTGCAATGTCGCAATACTCATACGGCAAGATGGAATCATACAGGAATGCCGGTAAAATGCTTCCCTTTCCCGGAGGATTCAGCAGCCGGGGAGAAATGACTGACGATCCCGGACTAATACTGGAGTCGTGGCGATCACTGCCGATAGGTTACTGGAAAGGTTCATCGCTTTCGCTACTGCTCGATATCCTGGCAGCAATTCTTTCAGGCGGATTATCAGTTCACGAAATAAGCAAAATCAAGTCGGAATATTCTTTGTCACAGGTCTTTATAGGAGTGAATATCACTGGACTGTCGAATTTTCCGGCCATAAATGACGCTGTGGACAAAATAGTAACTGACCTTCACCGGTCGATCCCGGTAAACGAATATGCTAGAGTACGCTTCCCCGGCGAGAACATTTCTTCTATCAGGAATGATCATGAAAAAAATGGAATTCCGGTCAGCCGTAAAATATGGAAAGAAATAGAAAAATTGTGAAAGATTTGTATTTTTGAATCTGCGAACAGGGGAGTGATCAAAAAAAAACGGCATTGTGGTGTTGGAGATCATAATACTTTCGCAGGACGGATTTTTTTAATCTTATGTGTTCCGTCATTAAGTCTGATTTAATAGTATTGAGAATAATTAATCTGATATGAAATCCACATGATTGACTACGATCACAAATACAATAAATACATAATTTTTAACCGGGCCTGCGGGTTCGGCGAAGCCAATCATGTGTGGTTCCATCATTCCATTAAAATAAAAATTATATTATGATGAAAAATGTTTTCTTGTGCAGCCTGATGCTGTTTTCTTTTATTGTTGTCTCAGCACAGCAGGAGCAGAAACTGACTGGTCCTGCCCCGATGAAACCTGAAATGACCGAGTTCTATGAGCCTGAAGTAAGAATTATTCAACCCGGGTTGCAACCTGGTATGGCACCTTCGGATGCCATCATACTGTTTGACGGAACAGATGTAAACAGGGAATGGGAAGACAGTGAAGGCAAGCCGACCAAATGGGTGTTAAAGGACGGAGCTCTTGTATGCGTAAAAGGATCAGGAGTAATTCAGACAAAAAGGAAATTCAAAGACGTTCAGCTTCACATAGAGTGGAAGTCCCCTTCAGAAGTGGTTGGCGACGGACAGGGCAGGGGAAACAGTGGTGTATACCTTCAGGGGCTTTATGAGGTTCAGGTCCTTGATAGTTATAATAACCGTACATACAGGCAGGGCCAGGCGGGCAGTATGTACAAGCAATATGCTCCGCTGGTAAATGCCTGCAGGAAGCCCGGTGAATGGCAGACATATGACATTATTTATACCGCACCCCGGTTTGGATCCGACAGTACAACGTATTTTACTCCGCCACGGATAACTGTATTGCACAATGGTGTTCTGGTACAGAATAATGTTAGCCTGCGCGGCCCTACATTGTATATTGGCATTCCTGAATATTCAATAAA
>CAZTDW010000129.1:0-11581 GCA_964611835.1 uncultured Rikenellaceae bacterium
TCATGTCGGCAATATTGTTTGCCAGGGGTACCAAAACGTACTCGTTACCCGTCTTTTTTGTGACAATATCGGGAGAATGGGAAACAACTGATTTCAGGTCGATCATAATAAATTAATTATAAATCAAATGTATTAAAATTTATTGTCCTATTTTTGCGTCGCAAAATGAGGAATTATGAGTAAAAAAGCCAGGGGGAAAAAGAACAAGGCAGGTATTTCAAAGGAAACAACCATACAGCTGATACATGAAATCCTGGGAAAGAATCCCCAGCAGGGATTGAATTACAGGCAGATAGCAAAAAGGTTGAACGTCAATGATCCCGATGAAAAGCAGATGATCTCTGAGATATTGAACGAGCTTTCAGAGAACGGGTCGATCAAAGAGGTATATCAGGGAAAATACAAGACGGCTAAAGCTCCTTCGAGAGGATCCATCACGGGAACGGTCGACATGACAAGGATGGGATATGGTTTTGTCGTATCCGAAGACATTGAGGATGATGTATTTGTAACTGCGAAAAACCTCAAGACAGCACTGCATGGCGACAAGGTGAAGGTATTGCTGTTTGCAAGGCGAAAAGGAGCCAGGCCAGAAGGAGAAGTCGTGGAGATCCTGGAAAGATGGCGCACATCATTTGTTGGTACGGTTGAGGTGATGCCAAACTTTGCTTTTCTCATACCCGACAACAAGAACATGCCTTTTGATCTTTTCATTCCCTCTTCAAAGCTCAATGGGGCCAGGCAGGGACAGAAGGCGGTGGCAAAAGTGATCGACTGGGATCCAAAATCAAAGAATCCGGTGGCAGAGATCATAAATGTACTTGGTTATCCGGGAATGAATGAGACGGAGATGCATGCTATCCTGGCTGAATTTGAACTTCCGGCTCATTTTACCGAAGAAGTCGAGAGGGATGCTGAAAATATCCGGGGTGAAATTACGGATTCCGACATACAGGCAAGACGCGACTTCCGCGACATTCCCACTTTTACAATTGACCCGGCCGATGCGCGCGACTTTGATGATGCCATTTCAGTTAAAAAGCTGGAGAATGGCAACTGGGAGGTTGGTGTTCATATCGCCGATGTCACTCATTATGTAAGACCCGGAACCCTTACGGAAGAAGAGGCAAAACAAAGAGCCACGTCGGTTTATCTGGTCGACAGGGTTGTTCCCATGCTGCCGGAGAGGCTGTCAAACCATATCTGTTCCCTTAATCCCAGGGAAGACAAGCTTACCTACTCTGCTGTTTTTGAATTGAATGAGAAAGCGGAAATTAAGGATGAATGGTTCGGGCGAACAATAATCAACTCCGACAGAAGATTTTCGTACAGGGAAGCTCAGATGGTTATTGACACCGGCGAGGGCGACATGAAGGAGCAGCTTCTGCTGCTCAACAATCTGGCTCAGCAGCTCCGGTCAAAAAGATTTGCCCTGGGAGCATTCTCCTTTGAAAGGGTTGAGGTTCAGTTTGAACTCGACAAAGAAGGTAAACCCCTCGGGATAAAATTCCGCGACATGGGAACTGCCAACCAGCTTATTGAGGAATTCATGCTCCTTGCGAACAGAAAAGTTGCAGAATTCATCGGCAGGAAACTAAAGGGACAGTCTTTCGTTTACAGGATACACGACAAGCCAGATCCTGAAAAGATCAGTAATTTCAGGCAATTCATAACAAGGTTCGGGTATCATCTTCCTGAGAATGAGGATAATCTGCCGCGCGCAATGAACAGCCTGTTCAGGGAAGTCGCAGGAAGGAATGAGCAGAACATTATCGAGACGATTGCCCTGCGGGCCATGGCCAAAGCCGTTTATTCAACAAATAATATAGGGCATTACGGACTTGCCTTCAGATACTACACTCATTTCACTTCTCCGATTAGGCGTTATCCCGACATGATGGTACACAGGCTTCTTTCGGCATATCTGAATAAGGAGAACCCGGGCAGCCGTGACAAGCTTGAAAAGCAGTGTGAACATTCTTCGAAAATGGAACGATTCGCCACCGAAGCCGAAAGAGCTTCAATTAAATACAAGCAGGTCGAATTCATGAGCGACAAAATGGGGCAGGTTTTTGAAGGTGTAATCTCCGGGGTGACAGAATGGGGGATCTATGTTGAGATTATCGAAAACCAGTGCGAGGGGATGGTAAGCGTAAGGGACCTCAGCGATGATTTTTACGAATATGATGAGGAGAATTACTGCCTCAGAGGCCGTTCGGAAGGTAAGACATTTACCCTGGGCGAGAGGGTCAGGGTTGAAGTGGTCCGTGCCGATCTTCAGAAGAAACAACTTGATTTCAAGCTGGTTGATTAGTGTTCAAAGGACATTGTTTTTAATGTCATTTTCAATGATCTTCAGGAGTTCTTCCGCCGCCAAATCCTGAGACACATTCTTCATTACAGGGATTGTTCCCCTGTAGATATGTACCTTTCCGTTTGCTGCGCCAACGTATCCGTAGTCAGCTCCTGCCATTTCGCCGGGACCATTCACGATACACCCCATAATTGCAATTTTCAGCCCCTTCAGGTGTGCGGTCTTCTCCTTAACCTTTCTGACGGCCTCCTGGAGATCGAACCTGGTCCGCCCGCATGTGGGACACGAAAGATATGTCACTCTGGTGATCCTGGCTTCAGTCGACTGGAGTATTGAAAACGAGAGATCTTTAAGTTTTTCGCCCTGCACCTTTCCTGAGTTGGAGATGCATATGCCGTCCGCCCGGCGCGTGATGAAAAATTTGCCCATAGCTGCAGAAGCCATGATTGCAAGCTTTTCAGGATCATCTTCAGAAAAGCGCCCGTGGATAATGAATCTTTCTTCATCTTCTTTGCTGACGTCTGGACTTTCAGGTGGCTTGAAAGTGACAACCTTTACTTCACCGGCGATCCCCGATTCATTGATGAACTTCCCGTTTTCGCTGGTATAAACCTCAGGCCTGTAGGGAATGCCGCGCTCCCTGAAATTCAGATTACCTTCAGACAAAGTGACTCTTCCATTTTCCCCGGCGACGGCCTTGAGTATTTCCCTTGCGGCAGGGATTTCATTTTCGGGGTTTTCGGACAATGAAACCCTGATGGTGTCGCCAATACCTTCGGCAAGGAGGGCCCCTATGCCGGCTGCCGATCTTATCCTTCCGTCTTCACCCTCACCTGCCTCCGTTACTCCGAGATGCAGCGGATAAGAGAATCCCTCCTTCATCATCTTACCTGTAAGAGAGAGAGTGGCTTTTATCATCACGGCTGTATCCGATGATTTCAATGAAAGGACAAGGCGGTGGAAATTCTCGGCCCGGAATATCCTGATGAATTCCATTGCGGAGACCGCCATCCCCTCCGGCGTGTTCCCGTAGCGGGTCATTATCCGGTCGGAGAGTGATCCGTGGTTGACCCCAATCCTTATTGCCGTACCGGATTTATGGCAGGCATCGATAAGAGGCAACAGCCTTGAATGGATCCTTTCCAGCTCTTCTTCATACTCTTTTTCAGTCAGCCTGACTTCGGTAAAGGAAGCTCTTTTGTCGGCATAATTTCCAGGATTTATTCTTACTTTCTCTACGATCCGGGCAGCCACTTCGGCTGCATCAGGATTAAAATGGATATCAGCTATCAGAGGAGTATTAAATCCGGCTTTCAGCAACCCGCTTTTAATCCGGGCAAGGTTTTCAGCTTCTCTGATGCCCGGTGCCGTAAGCCTTACAAATTCGGCCCCGGCTTCGATGATCCTTATGCACTGGGCAACCGATGCTCCGGTGTCGAGGGTATCAGTGTTGGTCATCGACTGTAGGCGGACAGGATGATCGCCTCCCAACGGTACCGAGCCGATATTGATAACCGATGATCTATAGGCCTTCTGGTTCATTTTATTCCAGCTCCCAGTCAACGCCATCCTTCTTGTCCCTGAGTACCACTCCGGCATTTTTAAGATCGTCCCGTATCCTGTCAGAGGCGCTGAAATCCTTTCTGCTTTTTGCTTCCTGGCGGAGGTCGATGATGATCTTAATGAGATCTCCGGTAAGTTTTTCGTCTTTCTTTGCTTCTGACTCTGATTTCAGCCCAAGGATGTCGAATGCAAATGTGCTGAACAACTGTTTCAGAACGACAAGATCTTCTCTGCTTAGCTTCTCGCTGCCATCCCTTGCGGAATTGATGTATTTCACGCCTTCAAAGAGGTATGAGATCAGTATGGGACTGTTCAGATCATCGTCAAGCGCTTCATAGCATTTATTCTGAAGGGCTTTTATATCAACCGTCGAATTTGCTGAAGGCTGAACTTTATCTAGTGTCTCAATCCCTTTCATAAGCCGCTGGAATCCTTTTTCCGCTGCCTGGAGTGCTTCGTTTGAAAAATCGACCGTGCTTCTGTAATGGGCCTGAAGTATGAAAAACCTGATGGTCATCGGGCTGTAGGCCTGCTTCAGCGTCGGGTGATCTCCGGTGAAAAGCTGATCGAGTGTGATGAAATTGCCCAGCGACCGGGCCATTTTCTGGCCGTTGATGGTGATCATGTTATTGTGCATCCAGTATTTTACCGATTCCTTTCCCAGTGCCGCAGTCGACTGGGCGATCTCACACTCATGGTGCGGGAATAGCAGGTCCATGCCCCCGCCGTGGATATCAAAGATCTCGCCCAGATATTTTACGCTCATTGCCGAGCATTCCATGTGCCATCCCGGGAATCCATTGCTCCATTCGGAAGGCCATTTCATAAGATGTTCGGGAGAGGCTTTCTTCCAAAGGGAGAAATCAAAGGAATTATGCTTTTCATCCTGTCCCTGAAGTGCACGGGTATTTGCCTGAAGCTCTTCAAGGACACGCCCTGAAAGTTTGCCGTAATTGTACTTCCCGTTGTACTTTTTTACATCGAAATATACCGAACCGTTTGATTCATATGCATAGCCTTTCTTAATGATATTTCTGATAAACTCCTGCTGTTCAATTATATGACCTGATGCTCTGGGCTCGATCGACGGCTTCAGAGTGTTCAGCTGGTCCATGTTCCTGTGGAATGTGTTCATGTAATTCTGAACTACCTCCATAGGTTCAAGGCGTTCAGTACGTGCAGCTTTGGAAATTTTATCCTCACCTTCATCAGCATCATTTTCCAGGTGTCCCACATCGGTGATATTCCGTACATATCTGACCTTGTATCCCAGGTGTGTAAGATATCTGTACAGCAGGTCAAAGGTTATGAACGGCCGCGCATGTCCGAGATGTGCATTGCTGTAAACTGTTGGTCCGCATACATATAATCCTACAAAAGGCGGGTGAACAGGAACAAAGGGCTCTTTCTGCCTGGTCAGGCTGTTATAGACTGAGAAATTATTGTGCATGAACATTTGATTTAATTAAGCAAAAGTAAGTTAAATCTTTATTTTTTTGCGTTTTTGAAAATCATTCATACATTTGCACTCACAAATCAAATATTCCTTCCTGTTAAGGGTGTTTGATTTTTATTAAGAAGGGTGGAGAGATTAGGCTCATTGAAACCCTGGCAACCAATCCGCTTTATTCTTAAAAAGAAAGGCGGGGAAAGGTGCCAAAACCTAATCCCTGAAAAAGGGAGATGATAAAAATAAACACGGAAAAATGAAAAGTCATTCTCATATCACTGACATCTTAAAATCACGGCTCCTGCCTATGTGCATGTGCCTGTAACGGACAGGAAATTTAAACTGAATCCTCAGCTGTTTTCCCCTCACCCGGATAATGGATTTGTTTTAATATGGATCTTATAGGATTAATATAATCAATTACTTAAGAATATGAATACAAGAAAAATAAAATTTGAGACATTACAGGTACATGCAGGTCATCATCCCGACAAAGAGACACTTTCGAGGGCTGTACCGTTGTATCAGACATCATCATACCTTTTCACCAGTGCAAAGCATGCTGCTTCGCTTTTTGATCTTTCCGAGCCTGGCAACATTTACACCAGGATAAATAATCCCACAACCGATGTTTTTGAAAAAAGGGTTGCCGCACTTGAAGGTGGTATTGCAGCGCTGGGTGTATCATCGGGGCATGCTGCACAATTCATTGCATTGACAACATTAATGCAGGACGGAGACAATTTTATCAGCTCTCCGTTCCTTTACGGAGGTACCTTTAACCAGTTCAAGGTAACTCTTGCAAGGTTCGGTATAGAAGCAAGGTTTTCATCAGATCTGAATACCGGATCTTTCAGAAAACTGATAGATGACAAGACCAGGGCAATTTATGTTGAAACCATTGGCAATCCCGGATTCAATATTCCTGATTTCGATGCTTTTTCTGCCCTGTCAAAGGAATATGGCCTGCCGCTGATTGTTGATAATACTTTCGCCGGTTGCGGATATCTGTTCAGGCCGCTGGAGCATGGAGCCAGCATTGTCACCGAATCAGCCACCAAATGGATTGGAGGTCATGGTACCAGCATCGGGGGGGTTATTGTCGACGGAGGAAACTTTAACTGGAGAAACGGCCGGTTTCCGCTGTTTACAGAACCTTCAGAAGGTTATCACGGATTTGTTTTCGGTGATAAATTTTCTTCCGGTTCTGCTGCCGGAAATATTGCATTTATTGTTAAAGCCAGGGTAGAGGGATTAAGGGATCTCGGAAGTTCAATAAGCCCATTCAATTCATTTTTGCTTCTTCAGGGGCTTGAGACCCTTTCCCTTAGGATGGAAAGGATTGTTCAGAACACGCTTGAGCTGGCAAAATGGCTCGAAGCACACCCCGGTGTTGAAAAGGTTAATTACCCCGGTCTTCCGGGTAATCCATATTTTGAGCTGGCCAGGAAATATCTTCCCAAAGGTGCGGGAGGAGTTCTGAGCTTTGTTCTTAAAGCAGGAAAGGAAAAAGCCGCAAAGCTTGTCGAACACCTTGAACTGGTAAGTCACCTGGCAAATGTGGGGGATGCCAAAACTCTCATTATACAGCCTGCAGCTACAACCCATTCTCAGCTTTCCGAAGAAGAACAGGCGGCAGTGGGGATCGAACCCGGATTATTCAGGGTGTCGGTTGGCATTGAGCACATCGATGATATTATTTATGATTTTGAACAGGCATTTAAACAGGTATTATGACAAGGGAAAAACTAAGGATCGGACTTTTCGGATACGGATGCGTCGGACAGGGACTCCATGATGTTCTCAACAGCAGCAGCGGATTCAAGGCTGATATAGTGAGGATATGCGTTAAAGATCGCAGCAAGAAAAGAAGAATTCCCATGTCGAATTTCACTTTCGACAAGAATGATATTCTTAATGATACCTCGATCAACCTTGTGGTAGAGCTGATTGACGACCCTGATGAAGCTTTCAATATAGTCACAACGGCAATGAAGAAAGGCAAAAATGTTGTGACCGCCAACAAGGTGATGGTGGCCAGCCACTTCAGGGAGCTTGTGGATATGCAGGCGAAATACAAGGTTTCTCTTCTTTACGAGGCATCAGCCGGTGCCAGCATACCTATCATACGAAACCTTGAGGAATACTATGACAATGAGCTTCTGCATTCCCTACGGGGCATCCTGAACGGCACCACAAATTATGTCCTGACAAAAATGCATAATGAGAGCATTGACTTTTCAGTTGCTCTCAGTCAGGCCCAGGAAAAAGGATTTGCCGAATCGGATCCAACCCTTGATGTGGAGGGATGGGATGCCAAGTACAAGCTATGCATCATTACGGGTCATGCCTATGGTCTTTTTCTTGAACCCGAAGAGGTATTTCATTACGGGATAAAAAGCATTTCAACCTTCGATATAAGGTATGCAAAAGAGAAAGGCTTCAAAATCAAGCTTGTTCCTTATGTAGGTAAGACTGATGAAAATACCATTACCAGCTTTGTACTTCCAAGGTTCATTTCCACTGATAAATATCTTTACAATGTTGATAATGAATACAACGGAGTAATAACCGAAGCCGCATTTGCCGATAAGCAGTTCTTCAGCGGAAAGGGGGCCGGTGGGCATGCCACAGGGAGTGCAGTACTTTCCGATATTTCAGCAAATTCCTATGGCTATAAATATGAATATAAAAAATATCAGCAGGGGACCGTTTCAAACTATACCAGAAACCATTTCCTGGAGATTTATCTGAGGTATAAGAACGAAAAGGACAGAAAATTGTTTGGATTTAATGAAGTGTCGGAATACTTTAGCAGCAAATTGTACAAATACGTGATTGGAATTGTTAACCTCGAAACGCTTTATTCCCTCCGGGAGCAGTTGCCGTCAATGGATGTCTTTATAGTTAATACCGGAAGGAAAGTGGCAAAGGACGGGCTAAAGAAGCGTTTTGACATCAAATGACCAAAAACACATGAAAGAGTCTCTGGAAAATATTATCCGGCAACGTATTCTTGTCCTTGACGGAGCAATGGGGACCATGATACAGAAGCAGAAGCTTCAGGAGCATGATTTCCGGGGAGAACAGTTCCGTTCTCATTCAAAGCCACTGAAAGGGAATAATGATATTTTGTCAATAACCCGCCCGGACGTTATACTTGATATACACCGCCAGTATCTGGAAGCCGGTGCTGATATCATCACCACAAACACATTCAATGCCAACAGGATCTCGATGGCTGACTACGGGATGGAGGATCAGGTGTATGAGATGAATCTCCAGTCGGCACGGCTTGCTGTCAGGGCAATCGAAAGTTATGAGGGTGAGGGTAAAAAAAGTACTCATTTTGTTGCCGGCACGCTGGGTCCCACAAACCGGACGGCTTCAATGTCGTCAGATGTGGGAGATCCTGGAGCGCGAGCGGTTACTTTCGAACAGCTTGCCGAAGCCTATGCGGAGCAGGCAGGGGGATTGATCGACGGGGGAGTTGATATCCTTCTTGTTGAGACTGTTTTTGATGTTCTGAACTGCAAGGCGGCTCTCTATGCAATCGATTCCGTATTTGAAGAAAAAGGGAAGAAGCTCCCGGTCATGGTCTCAGGTACCATTACCGATGCCAGCGGCAGGACGCTCACCGGGCAGACGCTTGAAGCATTTCTTGTATCGGTTTCTCATTTTCCGTTGTTCAGCATAGGGCTCAACTGTGCCCTGGGTGCAGAGCAACTTAGATCCTTTGTGGAAGAATTGTCTGCAAAGGCAGGATTCTATGTGTCGGCGCATCCTAATGCCGGACTTCCGAATCAGTTTGGAGAATATGATCAGTCCGCCGGATTCATGGCTTCAGTTGCTGAGGAGTTTATGGAAAAAGGCTGGGTAAACATAATAGGAGGCTGCTGCGGCACAACTCCGGCACATATAGAAAAGCTGGCTGAAAAAGCTGCTGTTCATTCTCCCAGGAAGAAGCCTGAAATTACCAGGCACACCCGGCTTTCAGGGCTCGAAGCACTTACAATTACACCACAAACAAATTTTGTCAACATAGGAGAAAGGACAAACGTTTCAGGATCAATAAAATTTGCCCGTCTCATAAGAGAGGAAAAGTACGATGAAGCCCTTGCCATTGCACGCAACCAGGTTGACGGAGGAGCCCAGATCATTGATATCTGCATGGATGAGGCCATGCTCGACTCTGAAAAGGCAATGGTCAGGTTCGTAAACCTGGTTATGTCGGAACCAGATATTGCCAGGCTGCCCCTTATGATCGACTCCTCAAAATGGTCGGTAATTGAGTCGGCCCTCAAATGCATACAGGGCAAATCAATAGTTAATTCGATAAGCCTCAAGGAGGGTGAAGAACGCTTTCTTGAGCATGCACGGAAAATAAGGAAATACGGGGCTGCAGCAGTTGTGATGCTTTTTGATGAGACAGGGCAGGCCGATACATATGAAAAACGGATAAAGGTTGCCGAAAGGTCATACAATCTTCTGGTTGAAAAGGCCGGATTCCCTCCTGAGGATATAATTTTCGATCCCAATGTGCTTGCAATAGCCACAGGAATTGAAGAGCATAACAACTATGCCGTCAACTTCATCAAGGCCACGGAATGGATAAAGAAAAACCTTCCTTATGCAATGGTAAGCGGGGGAATAAGCAATCTTTCATTTTCATTCAGGGGGATAGATAAGGTGCGCGAGGCTATGCATTCAGTATTCCTCTATCATGCCATAAAAGCTGGTCTGGACATGGGTATTGTAAATCCGGGAATGTTGCAGGTTTACAGCGAGATAGAACAGGATCTCCTAAAGCTTACCGAGGACGTTGTTCTGAACAGGAGGAAAGATGCAACTGAGAGGCTTGTGAAATTTGCCGAAGGGCTGAGGGGTGAAAGCAAAAAAGAGGAAAAGGCCGATGAATGGCGCTCCCTGCATGTGCTTGAAAGGATCAGATACTCCCTGAAACGGGGGATTGATGAATTCATAGTACAGGATATAGAAGAGGCGCGCACTCTCTTTTCACGGTCGATAGAACTGATCGAGGGCCCGCTTATGGGAGGGATGAACGAGGTCGGCGATCTCTTCGGCTCAGGAAAGATGTTCCTTCCCCAGGTGGTAAAGAGCGCCAGGGTGATGAAAAAGGCTGTATCAGTATTGTCTCCTTACATAGAGAAAGAGAGTGAAGGGGAGGAAAAGAAGCTGGCCGGCAAGATCCTTCTTGCAACAGTCAAGGGAGATGTTCATGACATCGGCAAGAATATCGTCGGAGTTGTCCTTTCATGCAACAATTACCAGGTGATTGACCTGGGCGTTATGGTTCCTGCCGACAGGATAATCGATACAGCCTTAAATGAAAAGGCTGATTTTATAGGTCTAAGCGGTTTGATTACGCCGTCACTTGAGGAAATGGTGCATGTTGCATCTGAAATGGAGCGCAGAAGAATTAACCTGCCCCTGCTTATAGGAGGTGCAACCACGTCTGAGATCCATTCGGCAGTGAAGATATCTCCTGCTTACTCGGGAACAGTCGTTCACGTAAAGGATGCGTCAAAGGCAGCGGGTGTGCTTTCTTCTCTTCTCCAGACAGAAAATACTTCCTTTGTCAGCGGAATAAAAGAGAAATACAGGAAGCTGAAAGAAGATCATTCATCGCGGCAGACGGAAAGGATCCTGCTGCCAATAGAAGAGGCAAGGAAAAACAGGCTGTATACCGACTGGAATAATACCATTATTCACAAACCTGCCAGACCCGGTATTCATGTCATCGATCAGATCCCTGTCGAGAGCCTGGTAAAATACATTGACTGGACATTTTTCTTTTTTGCATGGAAACTATCTGGAAAATATCCCCAGATCTTTGAGGATCCGGTAAAAGGAGAGGAAGCCCGAAAGCTCTTTAATGATGCTCAAAGATACATCAGGGAGATTTCTGAAAAGAAGCTTATTAAGGTTAATGGAGTTTTTGGGATCTTTCCTGCTGTTTCTGAAGGTGATGATATAAAAATACTGTCAGATGAAAGTGATCAGGGCAGGAGTGTTTTCAGGTTCCTGAGGAACCAGGAACATAAAGAAAAGGGAGTCCCCAATCTTTGCCTGGCAGACTATATTGCTCCTGAATCATCGGGACTAGAAGACAATATAGGGGCATTTGTCGTGACCGCTTCTCTCGACAGTGAATCATCAGGAGAATACGGTGATGACGATTATGCCCTTATCATGCTGAGGATACTCAGTGACAGGTATGCTGAAGCTGCAGC
>CAZTDW010000130.1:0-11526 GCA_964611835.1 uncultured Rikenellaceae bacterium
CGGCCTGATAAGGAGTATAGGAAGTGTACCAGGAAGGATTTTCAAGAACATTCCTTACTATAACCGAAAGAGTTGCCACACCATAATACCCCTGTCCGATAAACGACCGGAAAAGTTTGTTTTTTGATCCCAGACGCCTGATGTGACCGAGATATTCAAATTCAGTCATGGCAGCAGGAAGTTTCAGCGGATCTTTAAGCCTGATCGAGGCTGGTACCGCCTTGCCTATCAATTCATCAAGCGAGTTTACCCCGACAGATTCCAGCATTCTTATAACTTCATTCCCTCGTGGGCCATTATGCCGGTTTTCAAATTTATCTGATAGCATATATTTAGTTTTTTAATTAACACCTGAGTATGAGCTCCATTGAAATTTCATGCATAGAATCATCATTTCATCATTTTTTAATATTATAAAACTCATCACATTAAAAAAGATCCAGTAACTTAAGTTCATTATACTATATGTAACACAGAGTTCCATCGAGAATCTCAAAGGTCCACAAAGGATGACTTCTTTAACTCCATATATACCTGTCATTACCCTGTGAACTCTGTAACTTCCCGGTGCTCCTCCGTGAAAGTTCTTTCAGATTTCAAAAAAGTGCATGAAATAAAAATCAATTTCCCGGAGATCTGAATAATTAACAGAGAAGAATTGACACCTGTAATCACTTTTTTAGTCAATCCATCTGCGAAAATAACAATAAGAAGATATTAAAAAAACCAGATGTGTCAGCTGTTGATAAAATATGGATTTGTCTCTTTTTCAGCTTTTATTGTGGTGCTCTCCCCATGGCCGGGGTAGACAATGGTTTCATCGGGGAGTGTGAATAATTTGTTCCTTATGCTTGAGATTAGTGTTTTGAAATCCCCGCCCCGCAAATCTGTTCTTCCGATACTGCCTGCAAAGAGGGCATCACCTGTAAATACTGCCTTCAGCTCGCTGCTGTAAAATGCAAGGCTGCCAGATGAATGTCCCGGGACAAGCAGGGCTGTAAAGCTTATCTGTCCATGGGTGATAACCTGTCCGTCTTCAATGTAATCAACAGGTTCAGGAGGCAGCTCCATGGTGAGGCCGAAAAGCTGGGCATGCATCGGAGAGTCGATGCGGTTATAATCATCTTCCCTGCTGTACTTTGAACGGATTCCAAACCTTTCAAGCATCCAGCCGTTACCGAATACATGGTCGAGATGACAATGTGTATTAAGCAGTAAAACCGGCCTGAGCTTTTTATCCTGAAGGAAGATATCCAGCTCATCAGACTCATATCTGTCGTAGCAGCCGCAGTCAATGATTGCACAATCTCCTGAAGGGTCAGCAATTATATATGTATTTTCCTCGATAGGATTGAAAATCAGCCTGTATATCTTCACGTTAAAACAATTTTGATTTTAATTATTTCCCAGTTTGTCAGGGATACCTGTGAAACCACTTTCCTGCAATTATCTTCATGACCGAATCCATCTGAAAAGATTTATCCATAAATAACTTAGGTTCTGGCAACGCCTTTGATCATAGGAACAAACACGAAACAACCATGTGAGGTGTAATCAAATTTGTCCTCTTCAGTTCTTATGATTAATGTCATATCCTGGGATGTTGTTGTTCCGACAGGAACTACAAGCCTTCCTCCTATCCTGAGCTGCCTGAGAAGTTTATCAGGGACCTCGGGAGCAGCAGCCGTGATGATTATCCCATCAAATGGACCGTACTGAGGCTTACCCTCATACCCGTCGCCAAAGAAAAAATCGGCAGAATAACCCAGAAGTGATAAAGTGCGCTGGGCCTTAAGATACAGTTCCCGGTACCTCTCGATGGTGTACACCCTGGCTCCCATTTCCGCCAGTATGGCGGCCTGATACCCCGATCCGGTACCGATCTCAAGGATCTTGTCCCTTTTCCTGACCTGCAGAAGAGATGTCTGAACAGCAACAGTGTATGGCTGTGAAATTGTTTGTCCCGAGGAGATCGGGAATGCCTTGTCGATGTATGCGTGGTTGAGGAATGCCGGATCCATGAATGCATGGCGGGGGACAGTATTAATAGCTCTCAGTACTTCTTCGTCGGTGATCCCTTTCCTGCGAAGATCGTCAACAAGTTTTTTCCTTTTGCCTTTGGCCTCAAATGAATCTGTCATTCAAAAATCAGGTGGTTTGAGCCTGTAAAGAAAATAAAAAAAAGATCAAAACAATAAACAATCTTTTGACATTACTTCACAGGAAACCTCTTTTTTCATTTGTGATATTCGTGGCAAAAAAATAGCTTCATTAACCACGGAGTTAATCGGAGTTATACCGAGTTACACCGTTGAAAATGAGGAACCCAACAGTGAAACTCCGTTATACTCCGTGTGACCCCGTGGTGAAAAAAGGTTAAAACAATAACTTATCTGCTGACAATAGTTTAGAGGACACCTCTTTTTTCATTCGTGACATTCGTGGCTAAAGAAGATCATAGTTAAAGACTATAATTCAGGAGGAACCTTGCCAGTGGTATATAGACCGGGCCTGTTTGCTTGAGGATACTTTCAAAAAGGATGACTTCATTAACACTTACGGTCTGGAGTTCTGCATCGCAGTATTTACCGAGGACCTGTTTCAGGTTCTGAATATCCCTGAAATTTTTAATGCGCCCAAGTGTAATATGAGGTCTGAAAGGCTTATCGTCAAGATCAAAACCCTCCTCCCTGAGTGCATTGATTAAAAGCTCCCCCAGTCGTATCAGTTCCTCCTGCTTATTTATACCGGCATAGATTACCCTGGGATCTCTGAAATTCCTGAATACGCCTGTTCCCTTAATAGTGAATTCGAAATCTCCGAAGCCCGCACATTTGTCTTTGACCACACCGGCCAGGGATCCTATCCTTTCTTCCTCGGTATCTCCGAGGAAAGCAAGGGTAACATGCATATTCCCAATATCAACCCATTTTATGCTTTCACTACCGAGGAGTGCTTTCAGGTTTGCAGTCATCCTTTGCATCTCACCGCCGGCTTCAACCTTTATGGCAATAAATATTCTTTTCATTTCTGTGATATGCTTAAAGCCGGCCGGCTTCTATTTCTCGAAGGATAATTTCCATTACCGCGTCCTCTCCAAAGGGATCATATTCGGCTTTCAGGTTCGTACCGAAGATCCGTGCGATACCCTGCCAGAAGGCTGCAGAGAAGGAGCCTCTGTAGTACTGTATAAGTTCATATGAGGTGTTTCTCGTCTCACGGTCAATGAGTTTTATCAGCAGCCTCCCCTGGGTGATTGTCATATCTCTCACGTCGTCTTCGTATTCTCCGAAAACGTCCTTCTCCAACTGCCGGATATATTTCCTTCTCTCCTTTTCATCGGGGATATTCATCAGCTCACGGTTCACCTGTTCAAGCCTTGCCCTGACAACGAGTCCGTAGGGATAGACTTTTTTCAGATTATAGATCATCCTTTCATACTTGCGGAAGGGGAATTTTTTTGAGTTTGAAGGTCTGCCTATTATGACAACTTCCTTAAGGTCTATTTCCGGTAAGCTTTCTCCGTCCCGCTCTTTAGTGTGAAGAAGGAAATAGTTATTTGGAAGGGTATCAGTTCTGTACAAAGATGTATCGGTCTGGGCTGATGCAAATTCCAGCAGGATAAATGAGGCTGATATTAAAAACACGTATCTCAAGAGAGACTGATTTCGTACAAAGGTATCAAATAATGGGCCAATTGATAAAACATGGTTTCAGCATTAAAATTGTAACTAATCATTGGGTGTAGCTTAAGATTTTCGCAGAAAATGCTTCCCATTCGTTCCGTCGCCAGGTTGCTCAGTCGCTAAGTCCTTTCCTCTCTGAAACTCTGGAACTCTGAAACTCTGGAACTCTGGAACTGTGGAATATATATGTTTCCCGCATCCCGAATTCTCGGGAGCAGATTTTCGCAGAAATCTTGGCTTATTCTCCCATTCGCCCCCTCTCCCACTCTCCCCTTCAACTTCTCAACCGTTCAACCTTTTAACCATTAAACCCTTCAACCATTAAACCCTTCAACCATTAAACCCTTCAACCATTAAACCCTTCAACCAATAAACCCTTCTACCATTAAACCCTTCTACCACTTATCCAATCTAGTACTCACCCTCAGAATCTTCTAAATAAGTAATAATGGTTTCAGAAATTTTTAGTACCTTTTATTGACTGAAACTAACTGCCATGGCCGAGCCCCTTTCCATGGATCAGGCTTTCATCAGAAGGCTTATGGATATTGTTCTGGCCAATATCCATAATGAAAACTTTGGCGCTGAAGACCTGGCAAAAAAGGCCGGGATGAGCCGGGCAAGCCTCTACCGCCGGCTGCAATCCCTTAAAAAAGGAGATATAAGTCAGTTCATCCGTGAAGTAAGACTGAAACAGGCGATGAAGATGCTTGAAACCAATGAGGGAACAGCATCTGAAATTGCGTTCAGGGTCGGATTTGGAAGCTCTGCTTATTTCACCAAATGTTTTCATGAATATTACGGATTCCCGCCCGGTGAGGTTAAAAGAAAGCAAATGGCAGGCCTGGATTCAAAAGTTGCTGAATCACCTGCTAATAATTCTGAGGAAGGAAAAATGAAGAATGTTTTCATCAAATCATTTTTCAGGAGACATCCCTCATTGGTTAAGACTCTTTTAATATCATCCGGACTTCTGACCGGAATTCTTTTAGTATGGACTTTTTATAATCTTGGACACAAAAGTCCTGATCAAACGGGATCAGGAGCTATTGCTCCCTTAAAATCAATTATTCTGCTTCCGTTTGACAATCTCAGCAAAGATCCGGATAATCAGTATTTTGCCGATGGTGTAATGGAGGCCATACTTAATAATCTTTACCATGTAAAGAAGGTCCGGGTCATCTCAAAAACCACCTCCGAACAGTTCAGGAAAACCGATCTTACCGCACCGGAAATTGCAGAAAAGCTTAATGTTAAATATGTTCTTGAAGGAAGTGTGTTTAAATCTGAAAACAAGGTCCGAATTTTTGTTAATCTGATCGACGCCATGAATGATCAGCATTTATGGTCGGAGAGTTATGACCGAAATATGCAGGACATATTTGCTGTTCAAAATGAAATTGCATTTCAGATAGCGAACAGCCTTAAAGCGGTCCTCACTCCGGAAGAAGTTGATATGATCAAAAAAGTCCCGACAAAAAGTATCGAAGCATATAACTACTATTTGTATGGGAAATATTTTCTTAATAAAAATCCCCAGGAACTAATTCTGAAGAAAAGCATAGAATACTTTGAAAAGTCTGTCGAATCGGATCCGGATTTTGCTCAGGCGTATGCAGGCATGGCCAGGGCTACCATGTATCTTGCACATTATGGACTGATACCTTGGAAGGAAGGTCGTGCAAGGGCCAGGGAACTGGCAATGAAAGCGCTTGAGATTGACAAAACCATTGCGGATGCTCACTGCATTCTGGGAAATCTGGCAAGGTATGAATTCAAATGGGAGGAGGCGATGCGGGAATTCCTTCTTGCCATAGAATATGAACCTGATAATCCGACTGGCCACGACGGTTACTCAATGATCTTGTTTTCCATAGGCAGACTGGATGAAGCCCGCGAACAAGTCAATATAGCCAAGGAACTTAATCCTCTGTCCCTTGAAGTATTGGAAACAAGTGTATTATTTTATTTAAATGAAGGAAAAATTGATGAAATGGGTGAAGAACTTGGGAAAATGTATGAAATTGATACTGGATATAACCATATATTCAGACTCTATTGTAATTATTATGGTCTGAAGAGGGATACTCTTAATGCAATGCGATCATTAAAGAAAGCTTGTGATACTGATCCGGTATATAGCAAATATGGGACAGAACTGATGAATATATACAACAAATCAGGCTATAAGGCTGCTATGGAATATTGTTTAAAAGTCGAGATTGAAAATAAAAATTCATTTTATATTTCTGTTGCCTTTGCCGGGTTGAACAGGAGGGAGGAAGCGCTGATATGGCTTGAGAAGGCTTATGAAGAACAACATTCAATGATTTATAATGTTTATTATGCATGGCCATTTAGAAGCTTACGGTCAGAGCCACGTTTTCAGGCAATCATTGAAAAGATGGGATTATTTGAATATATTAAAGCTAAGCCTGCTGTTTCAGATTGATTTCCGTGCTGTATACCATCTTATATTATGATCAATAATGCATTTTCTCAATATACAGCCACTCCTTAATGTATCATAATTATCTGGCGGAAATTTCCCCGTTCCTGTCTCATTTACAGGCTGGATTGACCTAAGATCTCCTTATCCCGGAAATATAAAATTTAGGTGATAAATTTAGTAAGGTTAGTTCTGTCTTAATCGATTAACCGTCCTGTTCTGCAAAAGTCAGATGTGAATAATCCTTTATCAGTTTTGAAGCAGGCAATAATCCGGCAGTATGCAGCTCTGAAAGAGCTTAATGTGAATAACCCCCAATCCATCTCTAATCTTTCATCACATCTCAAATTAAGTCAGATGCAGAAAGTGAGAGGGAGATCCCTCGCTGACGCTCGGGATGACAGGTATGTAGTTGATTAGCAGGAGTAACCTATGGGTATTCAGCTCTGCAGGTCCTGAATGTAAGATCATGGAAAGTACTTTCCATTGATCCTGATGCCGGACTCCATGATCAGACCCCTGTATTCTTCCTCAAAGGTCTTCTTCCTGTGATGTTACTCTTGATTTAACTCATCCCATGTCCTCTATCGTGAACTATAATTTAAATAACTGAACCATAATTTATAAAGGTGAATCATAATTTATAAAAGCTGATCAATAATTGATAAGTGCTCCTCCCCTTTTTGACCGAACTTAGGCTAAATAATTGCTTGAGTGACATATGTATTAACCAAACATTTAGCCATGAAGACAATACTAAGATGTTTATTATTGGCTGCAGGTGTCTGCCTTATTTTTTCCTGCAGCAAAGATGAGCCGTTAATTCTGCCCGGTGTTGTTGATCAGGATGATGCCACTCTTTGTGGCAAAGTTTTTAAAGTCCAGCCTACAAAGGGCACAGATATTACTGCCGAACTTAAACAGGCATTTGATGACGCCAAAACGGCAGGTCCGGGATCAGTGGTCGATCTTCCAGAGGGAGAATTTGAAATTGAGCAGATCGAGATAGGCGAATTTTATGGTTCATTTGTTGGTGCCGGAAAAGGGAGAACTATTATTTCTCCCAAAACTGGTCTTGACTGTACAGTTGGTGCTCTGATCACTTTTACGGGTGGTGATATACTTGTTAGTGACATGACAATTAAAACTCCCGAAGAGAGTATTTGCGCTGATGGATCCGGATTAGTTGTATTACTCGCGTTTGCAGACTATAGTGATACATACGTAACTGCGGAGAATTTTGTTAGATCCGTTGTCAATAATGTTGAATTCATCAGTAATAAGCTTGATGAAGGAGGGTATAGTGGGTATAACTGCTGGAATGGACTTGCGGCTGGTCAAAATACTAAGTCAGCATCAGGATTAAACCGGTCGAATATTGATATGACAATAACCAACTGTTCGTTTGACTCATTTGGATTTGGTACACAGATTATTGGTGCAAAAAGTGGGAAATACACTCTTGGAACGAAAAACAACGGAAATACTTTTACCAATTGTCTGGAAGGCGCTTTTATTTATGATATTATAAATATGCCGGTTAAAGTTACCGGGAATAAATTTTATATCCCGGCTGCTTCCTACGGACTTGATTTTAGTAATTACGCCGATGCCCGTTTTGTTGCTGAATCACAGACATCCCCAACGGTAGTCAATATAGAAGAGAATAAATTCTTTGAGACTGGAAGCAACTTAGGACTCCTGATCAGAGATAATCATCGTTATGTCTACCCTGATGAGTTACCCATGAATGTGCAGCTCAAAAACAATAATTTCAACCTCAATGGTGCAATAGCTGCAATAGGATGTTTTAATATGAATGGAATGGTAATCCGCAATAACAAATTCACAGGTAATTCACTTTGGGGTGTAAGGATAATGAAAGGTGGAACATTATATAATGTGAACGGACTGATGCTAGGTAATAATTTCTCAAACCTTTCCTGCTCGATGACAACTGTTCTTTTAAATACAGGCAGCAGCGACTGGACAATAGTGGGAGGAGATCTCGGAGAAAGCACTTTGGATTTAGGTGTGAATAATATTATTACAGGATATTCTGTGATTGACCCCGGCTCTCCGTTAGGTCAGACCATTGTTGATAACCTTAA
Organism: uncultured Rikenellaceae bacterium; assembly: GCA_964611835.1. GTDB lineage: Bacteria > Bacteroidota > Bacteroidia > Bacteroidales > VadinHA17 > LD21. The sequence goes on from CAZTDW010000130.1 coordinate 8,247, forward strand.
AGAGATGAGAGAAGCATCGGATGAATATTAATTACATCTTCAATATTGACAATCATCTGGGTAACAATTATCTATAACAAAAACAAGATCTGGAAAGGGGCTTCAGATCAGGTATACAGTTTTTGGGTTGAAAGAAAAGTGAAGTTCAGGCTTCACTTTTTCATATTATGCTAACCTCTTCAGCCTGTTAAGGTTTCTCTTTATTCTGCGACAATCTGCGGGAAAAACAAAAAAAAGTTCCCGCAGATCACGCGGATTTTCGCAGAAATAGTTGCCTATTCTCCCATTCGCGTCCTCTCCCCTTCAATTTCTCAACCCTTCAACCTTTCAACCATTAAACCCTTCAACCTTTCAACCATTAAACCCTTCAACCATAAAACCATTCATCCCATCTTGCTCCTACCTTCAGAATCTTCTAAACAATTAATAACAGTATCAGAAATATTTAGTATCTTTTACTGACTGAAACCGACTGCCATGGCCGAGCCCCTTTCCATGGATCAGGCTTTAATAATAAAGCTTAAGGAGATAATCCTTGCCAATACCCATAACGAGAATTTCGGCGCTGAAGAACTTGCAAAGGAAGCCGGGATGAGCCGTGTATCCCTCCATCGCAGACTTAAAAAAATCACCAACAAGGATATAAGCCAGTTTATAAGGGAGATAAGACTGGTCAAAGCCATGGAATTGCTGAGGAATAATGAAGGTACTGTTGCAGAAGTTGCTTTCAGGGTTGGCTTCGGAAGCGCTACCTACTTTACCAGGTGCTTCCATGAATATTTCGGATTGCCTCCCGGGGAAATAAGAAAAAAGGAACCTCTGGTGACCGTCCCGGTAAATAATGAAAAGGAGTGGGAACATTCACCAGGATCCGATGAAGAACATATCAAAAGGCAACAGCCATCTTCCCGGAAAACCTCTGTTCTTTTAAAACAGATCATAGTTTTATCAGGAATCATATGCGGAATACTTTTGGTTTATGTACTCTATTCACTACTGATTCTTCATCCCGCCTCAGGCAAAAGAAATGTAACTGCAGAAAAATCAATAGTCGTTCTTCCTTTCAGGAATCTTAGCAATAACATTGAAAATCAGTATTTTGCCGACGGGATCATGGAAGATATCCTCAACCATCTTTTCCGGGTAAGTAACCTGAGGGTAATATCCCGGACAACCGCTGAACATTTCAGGGAACAGACAGTTACCTCTCCCGAAATAGCAAAAATGCTGAAGGTTAACTTTGTACTCGAAGGGAGCGTATTCAGGACTGAAAATAAAATAAGGATCTTTGTGCAGCTGATTGATGCACGGAACGATCAGCATGTTTTGTCAGAAAAGTATGAGGGAGACATGAGCAACATCTTTGATCTCCAAAGTGAAATTGCCAAAAAGGTCGCCTCGGTTCTGGTAACTGCACTGACAAATGAAGAAATAGGTCGAATAGAAAAGATGCCCACAAATAATCCTGAAGCTTATGATGCTTACCTTAAAGCAAGGTTCCTCTGCAATAAAGCCAACGATGTAAACAGGGTCGACATAAGTCCGGAAGGCCTTAAAAGCAGCATTCCTTACTACGAAAAGGCCATTTCGAATGACAGCACCTTCGCGTTGGCATACGCAGGACTGGCGGGTGCATGGTATGGTCTGAGCTCCTGGGGCTGGCATCAACCTTACCTGGAAGGGATTGGTAAGGCAAGGGATTACAGCAACAAGGCTCTTGAGATCGATCCTGATTGTTCAGAGGCACACATTGTAAAAGGATTATGCTTTTTTTATCCCGACCGGAAGTTTAAAGAGGCTGAAAATGAATTCCTCAGATCCATTCAGCTAAATCCCAATTCTTCAAGTGCACACCAGGCATACGCCCAATTACTGATGATAACCGGACCAATCCGGAAATCACGTGAGCATATGGATCGTCTGATGGAACTTGAGCCATATTTCTGGGTTGCTCATAATCTGGACTCATGGATTTACTATTTTGAAAGGAAATACAAGCAGGGAATAGATGCATGTATTAAAGGTCGTGAACTCAATCCCTATTCGCTCGATAATGACTGGCTCTTTATAATTCACTATTCCAGGATGGGTGAGGGTGAAAAGGCGGCGAAGGAACTTAAGGATATTTTCACCCGTTATCTGAAGACCAACCAGTACGAAGGTGAAATAACCGATGCTTATAACAAGTCGGGCATAAGGGGACTGTATGAATGGCTTATTGATCTGAATATCAACAGGCCGGTCGGTCTGGAAGGGATGAGCGGGCATCCTTTTTACATAGCCTGGTGGTATGCCATCCTTGGAAGGAAAGAGGAAGCTGTCGGTTGGCTGCAAAAGGTAAATAAATACCAATTTATCCCATATCATTATTTTGATCTGATAACCACCAATCCTGATTTTGATTTTCTGCGCAATGATCCCAGATTTATCAGGATCCTGGAAGAGTTCGGGCTTGAATCCTACAATGGAGGAGAAGCCTTATAATAAATATTTAATCACTCCCTCACAACTGCTCCTGTATTATCATACCTGAATGCAGCCTTAGCATTTTTTTCATGTTTTTGAAACATAATTTCAAGAACTGAACGAAAATTTCAACTTATTGAAACATAGATGCTATGTACTGCCTGCTTTTTCTTCAGAAATTAAACATGGATTAAATCAAGTATAATCACTTGTTCAACTTTAAATGTTATGATTATGAAAACACTTAAATTTTTTCTGACATGCTTTGTCGTAATGACATTTTTTGGACTTGCTTCCTATTCCCAGGGGAATGAAAAAACAACATATTATTGGGATTCTGGTGAAATTCATCCCAGTCTCCCTGGCGTATCTGAAACAGTTACAGGTTCTTTTAGTGGTATTTATACTGTTTGGGATTTTAAATACCAATGGAGGGCAAATGGTACTTATACTGGTGACATTTCCGGTACAATTTATTATACCTCTGCAGTTGAACAATGTAACGGTAAGGATTGGATGCCGGGATCTGTTGTAACATGCACTTACAGAGTCCACATTCAGGACGAAAGTGGAACGCTTTATTACGCCAATCATTACATTTATCATCAAACAGTTAATGCAAATGGAGAATTAACATCTGATGTATATAAAGAATTTATTCTGCCATAGTTTTGTGTTAAGATTAAAACATCTTTCGTCTGAGTTTATTTCAGCATCTTCCTGGGAAATAAAGAGAGGTCGTATCAATAGCAGTTAAACTTGCTTATCCCTTTCGGTCAAGTATAAATTGACTTGTGGCAATAATGAATAAAAA
>CAZTDW010000131.1:0-11434 GCA_964611835.1 uncultured Rikenellaceae bacterium
TCAATTTTTCTGATTTTTTTATCATTCATTTTCAATGTGTTAAAAAATAAAACCGTACTAATTTTACCGGGCGTCACAAGTCAGGAAGGGATAAAGCAATTGAACTGATAAAAAGAAACAGCAGGAGATATGCCAAAAGGCAACTGACCTGGTGGGCAAAAGATAAGGAAATACGCTGGTTTGATCCTGACAGGATTCCGGAAATCATCAGGTATCTGGAAGACATTATCCGGCTTCCGGATCTTCATTTATCTGATAATCCGGGCAATAACTTTCCATCCCTGTAAACTCCCAATCCAAAAATCCGAAATCCGAAATCCGAAATTACATCTCCCTCAGTTCCTTCAGCTTTTTTATAGTCCCTGCCGGATCTTCAGAGCTGAAAACGGAATTGCCTGCAACAAGCACATCAACACCGGTTTCCACGAGCTTTGCAGCATTTGATGTATCAACGCCCCCGTCTACCTGTATCAGTACATTATGGCCGCCAATATCAATCATTGACCTTAGTTCACTTATCTTGCTGTAGCTTTCGTCTATGAATGTCTGGCCTCCGAAACCAGGGTTGACTGTCATTATCAACACCATATCTATATAAGGAATGATATTCTTCAGAAGAATGACAGGAGTATGAGGATTTACGGCAACTCCTGCCTTCACACCCAGCTTCCTGATCTCGGTAACAGTTCTCTGAAGATGGGTACAGGCTTCGTATTGAACGGTAAGCACCCCTGCTCCCGATTCACAGAATCTGGCAATATATCTGTCGGGATCTATAATCATAAGGTGGACATCAAGGGGCTTATGGGCAATCTTTTTTACATGTTCGAGAACAGGAAATCCGAAAGAGATATTGGGTACAAACACCCCGTCCATAATATCAAGATGAATCCAGTCGGCCATGCTGGAGTTTACCATTTGTACATCCCTTCCGAGGTTAAGAAAGTCAGACGCCAATAGTGATGGTGAAACAAGATGTTTCATTTACATAAGTTTTGTTCAAATATATCAACAATTAGTTATCCGAGGTATGACTTCAGGATTTTGCACCTGGTTGTGAACTGAATTCTTTTGATCGCTTTCTCCTTGATCTGCCGGACCCGTTCACGTGTCAGGCTCAGCTCCTCTCCTATTTCTTCGAGTGTAAACGGATGTTTCATTCCAAGGCCGAAATAGAGTTTGAGGACTTTTGATTCGCGCGGCGACAATGAGCTGAGAGCGCGTTCTATTTCATAGGCCAGGGATTCATTTATCAGGTTTTTATCAGGGCTCGGAGTATCAGGGTTTTGCATCACATCGTACATGGTATTTTCCTCCTCTGAACTTATAGGAGCATCCATGCTTAATGTTCTTCCGTTGGTTCTAAGAGCTTCTTTAACATCTTCCGGAATCATTTCAAGGACCTCTGCAATTTCCTGTGATGAAGGCTCCCGTTCATATTCCTGTTCCAGCCTGGCAAAAGCCCTGTTTATCCGGTTTATTGACCCGATCTTGTTCACCGGTAAACGAACTATCCTTGCCTGTTCCGCCAGGGCCTGGAGAATCGCCTGCCGTATCCACCAGACGGCATAGGAAATGAATTTGAATCCCCGAGTTTCATCAAACCGTTGCGCAGCTTTCATAAGTCCCAGATTGCCCTCGTTGATTAGATCGGGAAGGCCCATCCCCTGATTCTGGTATTGCTTTGCCACTGAAACTACAAAACGCAGGTTGGCTTTTACAAGTTTTCCTAAAGCTTCTGAATCTCCGGATTTTATTTTCCGGGCAAGAATTACCTCATCTTCAGGTGATATGAGATCAACGCGCCCAATCTCCTGTAAATACTTGTCCAGGGAAGGGGTATCCCTGTTTGTAACCTGTTTTGTAATTTTCAGCTGGCGCATTTACAGGTCCAGTTAGTTACAAATTGCGAACTTCGGCTCAGGATACAATTTTAGTGAAAAAAAAATCCAAAATATCATTTAAACAATTTTTTTTTGATACTTCGCTTATTTATTTTAAATTGCATAGTTTATACACTGAACCTTTCCAGGGCTTCGCATTACAGGGAATAATCAAGTGGAATATCATTCTTTTTTGAATAATTAACTTAATATATTATTTATTTTATTTAATATTGCGCCGGTTATAAGATATGTAAAAGTATAAGTTGCATATTCCTTCCGGCTCATCTTCATTTCTTGGTCCGGTTTTCCAACAAAAATTTAAAAATCTCATCACCCTTATTTTTATTGTTATATCATGTACGACATTCTCGAGTTAAGTAATAAGCTTCTTCCCGAATTAAGGGAAATTGCAAAGGGGCTTAAAATAAAAAGAACTGAATCACTAAAAAAACAGGATCTCATATATAAGATTCTGGATCAACAGGCGATTGAAGCAACAGAAAACCGGAAAGTCTCAAAACCTGAGGCATCACCGGTTCAGAAACCTGAAGGTTCAGCTATCAGGCGAAGGGATCCCGGACAGAGGAGAGGCAAGAGGCCCAGAACTATCAAGCCGGCATTCAGCCGTCCTGTTGAATCAGTAATATCAGTTTCTCCCGGTGACCTTCAGAAAAGTGAGGTAAGAGAAATTGAACGGTCAGAACCGGTTCAGAAACCGGAAGCACCCGAAATCAGGCCGGAACCTGAGAGCAAGCCCGAAGCGCCAAGGGAAGATATAAGAACTCCAAAATGGAAAAACGACCGCCGGAATGGTGATAAAAGGGACAGACAGAGAAGATTTCCCGACAACAGGTTCCAGAAAAAGGAATCTGTACCTGAAGAGGTGGTAATTGACGCAACCCTTCCCCTCGATATTGACGAACCGCTCTATGCCGAACCATCAGCTGTCACTGAACCTGTTCAGATTGAAACCATAGTCGAAGCTCCTGTCAAAGAGGTATCTATAGAACACCCCCCCAGGGAGGAAAAGAAAGAAAAGCCTTATGAATTTGAAGGGATAATCTATAATACCGGTGTCCTGGAAATAATGCCAGATGGTTATGGATTCCTGAGGTCTCCTGATTACAATTATCTTAATTCTCCCGACGACATTTATGTTTCGCAGTCACAGATAAAGCTTTTCGGGCTAAAGACCGGAGATACCATAAAAGGATCCATACGCCCTCCTAAGGAAGGAGAGAAATATTTTCCCCTTATTAAGGTTGATGAGATAAACGGAAGGAGCCCTGATTTCATTCGCGACAGGGTACCTTTTGATTTCCTTACCCCGCTGTTTCCCAACGAAAAATTCACATTGTGCTCGCCTGGCGAAGGATCCCTTTCTGTAAGGGTCATCGACATGTTTGCCCCGATAGGCAAGGGACAGCGCGGTCTAATTGTTGCACAGCCAAAGACCGGAAAAACAATATTGCTCCAGGAAATTGCAAACGCAATAGCAAAATATCATCCTGAAGTTTACCTTATGATACTTCTTATTGATGAGAGGCCTGAAGAGGTAACTGATATGGCAAGGAATGTGAAGGCAGAAGTTATTGCGTCAACTTTTGACGAACCGGCAGAACGGCATTGCAGGATTGCAAACATAGTGCTTGAGAAAGCAAAACGCCTTGTTGAGTGCGGGCATGATGTGGTGATTCTTCTCGATTCTATTACAAGACTGGCGCGGGCATTCAATACAACTGCCCCGGCATCCGGAAAAGTTCTTTCCGGAGGAGTCGATTCCAACGCCCTTCATAAACCTAAAAGGTTTTTCGGAGCTGCAAGGAACATAGAAAACGGAGGCTCACTGACAATCATCGCCACTGCCCTTACAGAAACCGGCTCGAAGATGGATGATGTAATATTTGAGGAGTTCAAGGGAACAGGTAATATGGAACTTCAGCTCGACAGGAAGCTTTCAAACAGGAGAATATTCCCGTCAATCGATATACCTGCTTCAAGTACGCGGCGTGAAGATCTCCTTCTCAATAAAAACATCCTCCAGAAGATCTGGGTGCTCCGCAATTATCTCACCGACATGAATGCTGTTGAAGCCATGGAATTTCTCAGAGACAGGCTGATGCAGACAAAATCGAATGAAGAATTCCTGATCTCGATGAATGGAGGATAACGGACAGATTTTTTTGTATCTTTGCACTTTCTTAAAAAAAATCTTTGTTAAACTATTATATTATCTAAACTATTAAACATGGGAACGAAAAAATTTATAACATGCGATGGTAATCAGGCTGCATCGCATGTTGCATATATGTTCAGTGAGGTTGCCTGTATTTATCCTATCACTCCGTCATCAACCATGGCAGAATACGTTGATGAATGGGCTGCAAACGGATTGAAGAATATTTTCGGGGAACAGGTAAAGGTCGTTGAAATGCAGTCGGAAGGGGGAGCTGCAGGTGCAGTTCATGGAGCACTCCAGACGGGAGCCCTTTGTTCTACATTTACAGCCTCACAGGGATTGCTTCTTATGATCCCGAACATGTATAAGATTTCTGCAGAGCTTCTTCCTGGTGTCTTTCATGTAAGTGCCAGAACAATAGCAGCTCATGCTCTTTCAATATTCGGTGATCACAGCGACATTTACGCTACAAGGCAGACCGGATTTGCCATGCTTGCCAGCGGAAGCGTACAGGAAATAATGGACCTTGCAGGTGTGGCACACCTCTCGGCAATCAAAACGAGAATCCCCTTCCTTCATTTCTTTGACGGATTCCGTTCCTCCGCAGAGGTTCAGAAAATAGAAGTTCTCGGGATGGATGACCTTAAGAAGCTTCTCGACTGGGATGCGCTCAGAAGGTTCCGTGAAAATGCAATGAATCCTGAGCATCCGGTCACCAGGGGTACCGCCCAGAATCCGGATATTTTCTTCCAGGCCAAAGAATCAATTAACAGATTTTACGAACCTATTCCGGATGTCGTAAATGATTATATGGCTGAAATCTCAAAGCTTACTGGCAGGGACTACAAGCCATTTACCTATTATGGCGATCCAGAGGCCGAAAATATTGTGGTTGCAATGGGATCTGTAACCGAGACAACCCAGGAAGTCATTGACTATCTGAGAGCAAAAGGTGAAAAAGTTGGTTTGATAAGTGTTCATCTTTATCGTCCCTTCTCTCCGAAATATTTCTTCAATGTTTTCCCGTCATCTGTTAAGAAAATAACAGTGCTCGACAGAACCAAGGAACCCGGAGCTCTTGGAGAACCTCTCTACCTTGATATAAAGGATATGTTCTACGACAGGTCTGTAAGACCGCTGATCGTTGGCGGCCGCTACGGATTGAGCTCAAAAGATACAACACCGGGACAAATTTTGTCGGTCTTCGAAAACATGAAGCCCGATGAGCCAAAGAATCAATTCTCAGTCGGAATTGTTGACGATGTGACATTCAAATCACTCCCGGTGCTTCCCGAGATCAATGTTGCCCTTCCGGGAACATATTCAGCAAAATTCTACGGACTGGGATCGGACGGAACTGTAGGCGCAAACAAAAACTCAATAAAGATTATAGGCGACACAACTGACAAATACTGCCAGGCATATTTCGCATACGACTCCAAAAAATCAGGAGGCATTACAACATCACACCTGCGCTTTGGTGACAAGCCGATACGCTCGCCTTATCTGGTGAACACTCCCGACTTTGTTGCATGCCATGTCCCTTCGTATCTGGAAAAGTACGACATGCTCAAGGGCCTCAAAAAGAACGGCACCTTCCTTCTGAACTCGATCTGGGATGCAGAGGAGACCAAAAGAAGACTTCCCGACCACATGAAGAAATACCTGGCGGAAAACAATATCAACTTCTATATCATCAATGCAACAAATATTGCTGAAGAACTTGGACTGGGAACACGCACCAACACCATTATGCAGTCTGCATTCTTCAAGGTGGCAAACGTGATACCCTACGAAAAGGCTGAGTCGGAAATGAAGAAAGCCGTGTACAAAACATACGGCAGGAAAGGTGAAGAAGTGGTTAACATGAACTATGCCGCAATCGACAAAGGCAGCCAGATATTGAAGGTTGAGATCCCCGCTGAATGGGCTAAAATAGAAGTCAGGCCCACGAAAGACAACAGGGATATTCCGGCATTTATCAGGGATGTTATGGAGCCAATGAATGCCATGAAGGGCGATGATCTGCCGGTGAGCGCATTCCTTGGACGCGAGGATGGGACTTTCCCGTCAGGAACTTCCGCTTTTGAGAAACGAGGCATTGCTGTAAATGTTCCGGAGTGGCAGCCTAATGAATGCATACAGTGCAACCAGTGCTCATACGTATGTCCCCATGCTGCCATACGTCCATTCCTTCTTACAGAGGAGGAAGCCGCCAACGCACCCGAAGGAACAAGGTTCATCCAGGGTATCCCAGGCGTGCTCAAGCAATACAAATTCAAGATCCAGGTCAGCGTGTACGATTGTACCGGATGCGGCAACTGTGCCGATGTATGTCCGTCAAAGAACAAGGCTCTTATTATGAAGCCCCTGGAAACACAGCTTTCAGAAGCTCCCCGCTGGACCTACATGCACGAGGAAGTAGGTTACAAGGACAATGTTGTTGACAAATTCCTGAATGTCAAAAACAGCCAGTTCTCACAGCCGCTGTTCGAGTTTTCAGGTGCATGTGCAGGATGCGGTGAAACCCCGTATATCAAAGCTATTACACAATTATTCGGAGACAGGATGATTGCCTCGAACGCAACAGGATGTTCTTCGATCTATGGAGGATCAGCTCCTTCAACTCCTTACACCCATAACAAAAAAGGTTATGGCCCGGCCTGGGCAAACTCGCTTTTCGAAGACAATGCTGAATTCGGATACGGACTTTCCCTGGGGACGAAATCGATGAGAGAACGGATTGCCCGTCTGATGACCGAATCAATGTCGAACGGGATAAATCCTGAAACAAAGGCCGCTTTTGAAGAATGGATAAGGGACAAGGATCTTGCAGAGCCTTCAAGGATTGCTTCTGCAAAGGTTGTTGAGGCTCTGGGAAATGAAACTTCAGAGGTAGCCAAAGAGATTCTTGACCTTAAGCAATATCTTGTTAAGAAATCGCACTGGATCTTCGGCGGCGACGGATGGGCATACGATATCGGTTACGGAGGCCTCGACCATGTGCTTGCATCAGGCGAGGATGTAAATATCCTGGTGCTCGATACCGAAGTGTACTCGAATACCGGCGGTCAGGCATCCAAGTCAACTCCTGCAGGAGCTGTAGCAAAGTTTGCCGCATCAGGTAAAAAGATCCGCAAAAAGGATCTCGGCCAGATGGCAATGACCTACGGATATGTATATGTTGCCCAGGTAGCCATGGGATCGAACAATAACCAGACTCTCAAAGCACTAAAGGAAGCTGAAGCTTATCCAGGGCCGTCGCTTATTATTGCTTATTCTCCTTGTATCAACCATGGCCTGAGAGAAGGTATGGGCAAGACCCAGGCTCAGGAAGAGTTTGCCGTGAAGGCAGGCTACTGGCATCTTTACAGGTACAATCCGCTTCTTGAGAATGAAGGCAAGAATCCTTTCATCCTCGACTCGAAGGAGCCTGACTGGACAAAATTCCAGGATTTCCTCCATTCGGAAGTGCGTTACACATCTCTGATAAAATCCTTCCCGCAGCAGGCAGAGGTATTGTTCAAGGCTGCTGAAGAGAATGCAAAGTGGAGGTACAACTCGTACAGGAGGCTTGCAGCCATGGTTTATGAGCCGGCGGCGCCGCAGCAGGCTTAAGCTATAATAGTTAAGAGAAAGAGTCATCATGTTGGTGGCTCTTTTTTTGGCGGCAGGCGTTACACAAGGCAGAGGGTGCTGGGTGCTCTGGGTGCTGGGCACAGGCAGTGGGCACTGAGATATCTACTACCTATTGCCTGTTGCATAAAGCCTACTGCCTACTGCCTACTGCCCATAAAAAAGGGCTATCGTTCCCGACAGCCCTTTTTGCCTTATTCCAGACCAGGTTATCTGATCTTCATTACCGTGCCACTCCTGATGGTATTGTCTGTGACAACCTTATACAGGAAGGCTGAATGTGCATACATAGAGGCATCAAATTCTGCAGTCCTCACATCACCCTGCCTCAGCTCCTCATTGAATATTATCTTGAGTAACTGCCCGTTCTGGCTGTAAATTTCAACCTTGACCTTAGAATCTGAAACCATGTCAAGCTGGAACTTGACTGTTGTTCTGAAAGGATTCGGATAAACGGTCAGAACAACTTCGGAAGCTTCTCCTGACTGCCCGTCATTGGTCTTCTTTCCTATCTCAAAGGTTTCTGAAGAAACTTGTGGAACGTCAGGCTTGGTTGAAGTAAAATTCACGAGTATCCTGCATTCATCGAAACCTACATTGATCGCATCAACTGCTGCAGTAACATCACCGGGCGAAACGGCCGGACTGATGATTTCACCGCCGAGAATTAGATTAGCCAGATCGAGAAGATCCTTTACAGTTCCTTCAAGGCTGTTTGCTGCAAAGTAGTCAAGCACGCTCTGAGGTATCTCAGTGTATAATCCTGAATTCGGTACGGGTATGGTCGAGCCACATTCCGAACTCTTTTCAGTGATCATGAATGGACCTCTGAGCCGGACTTCACCCAGGGTCACATCGTTTCCAAGATTGAAGAACAAAGTGATTGTCTGGCTGAGCAGATTGTTCCTGATCTTACCCAATGACCCGGCCTGAACCGATCTCGGAACATTGCCCCACTTCGACATTTCATCCAGTGAGGTAGCAGCTCCGATGAGAGCAGCAGGCGTACCGCCACCCGGGAGCATCTGGAAGATCCCTTCGGGTGTGGTACTGCTGGTAATGCTTTCCTTCATCAGCTTGAAATACTTACCGTTGGTCTCTGTCCCAAACATCACAAATGCCATGTCACCGAATGCAGCCTTCATCATTGTAAGGGCATCTGCACTTATGTAACTATCACCGTTGAAGAAACAATTCTTACCCTTTTCGTTACCAAAGAAACCCTGGGTATATGTGCAATGATTGCGAGTAGTACATCCTGTGATTGTAATCACATGTTCATAATCCTGGGTATTCCCGGCACAATCGGTATAGGTCCATGTATAGGTTACCTCACCTTCACATTCCGGCATCGGGCTAATCGAAGGCCCTGAAGGATCAAGGATATTACCGCAGTTATCCTTTACTACGGGAAGAACAGGCATAACAATATCCATTGCGTCTTCAACCGTGACCGAAGTGGATGGAATTGACGGGAAAGGTTTGTAATCAACTGTTACAGTGTGTACATAATCCCGCTTGTTACCGGTACAATCGGTATATGTCCAGGCGAAGGTCTTCGATCCTTCGCACTCAGGCAACGCTGTTTTGACAGGACCAACCGGCACCAGGATATTTCCGCAATTATCCTTCACCACAGGAGGTAGCGGTTCAGATATCTCATTCCGACAGGATACTGTTTCAAAAGTAGGAGCAATTGCATCTAACACCGTTGGTTTAATGGTCACTGTATGTACATACTCCCTGGCGTTTCCTTCGCAGTCCTTGTAGATCCATACAAATTTCTGGGATCCCTTGCAACCATCGAGAGGAATGCTTGCCGGACCTGTGGGGGTCAGAACATTTCCGCAGTTATCCTTTACAACCGGAAGCACCGGAAGTACAATGTCCTTTTCACATTCAAAGATAGCAGATGTGGGGGCTATTTCTCCGAATGGTTCCATCTCCACAGTCACTGTGTGAACATATATCTGTGTATTTCCTGCACAGTCTGTGTACGTGAATGTCCAGGTCTTCGTTCCTTCACACTCAGGCAGTGAAGATTTTTCAGGACCGGTTGGTGTAAGAATATTGCCGCATGCGTCTGTGACCACCGGCAGCGGTGGCAACAGCCAGTCACTGATATCCTTTACACAAGCCACAGTTGAGAAGGTAGGCTTGATTGCACCAAATGGTTTGGGCGGCAGGATCGTTACAGTATGTACGTAATCCTTCTTATTACCTGCACAGTCGGTGTAGGTCCAGGTATAGATCCTCGATCCCTGACAGTCATCAAGCATTGTGATAACGGGCCCGGTTGGAGATAAAATGTTGCCGCAATGATCTGTTACCAGCGGAAGTATAGGCATTTTAATATCCTTTGCACATCCAAATGTTGCAGATGTTGGTTTGATTTCCCTTAAAGGTGGCATTTTAACCTCTACGGTATGTACATATTGCTGAGAATGTCCGGCACAATCGGTGTAGGTCCAAGTCCATGTTTTAGTACCTGTGCACTTAGGCAGGTTGGTCTTAACCGGACCTGTCGGAACCAGAACGTTGCCGCATCCGTCAGTAACTACCGGGAGCTTCGGGACAATCCCGTCCCAGATTTGATTGACACATTCGACAGTCGAGAAAGTAGGTTCGATCGGAGCAAGAGGCGGCATTTCAACAGTAACAGTGTGAACATAATCCTGTTTGTTGCCCACACAGTCAGTATATGTCCATGTCCAGGTCTTGCTGCCTTCACATATTGGGAGATTGCTCTTTACAGGTCCCACAGGAGTAAGAATATTTCCGCAATTGTCTGTGACAACAGGAAGCGGAGGCAGTATACCGTCCCAGATATCCTTAACACATGCAATGGTCGAGAATGTAGGCGTGATAGGACCGAATGCCTTATATTCAACTATAATAGTATGTGTCCAGGTATATGTCTTACCATCTTTATCAGTGTATATCCAGCTATAAACCATTTCTCCTTCGCATACCGGGGCAACAGGTGCCTTCCCGGCCACAGGAATTATTGGATTACCACAGACATCCTTTACTTCCGGGGGTGTCGGGACTTTTATATCACCAACACATTCAACAATTTCACTGGTATTAGGAGGCATTGCAAAAGTGCCGGCTTCAATTGTTACAGTAAAACTGCAAGAACTGTATAGCTGGAATGCATCTCTTACAGTGTATGTTATTGTCGTTACTCCGACTCCAAACGTATAACTGTCAAGGTTGTTAATGCCTTCTGCCGGTGATGAAGCAGTCGTTGCTCCGGTCATTGTCCATGTCAATGAAACAATGTTACTATTAAGGTCTGTGATTGAAGCTGAAAGACCGTTTACAAGAGTTTCACAATTCTCTACCATAATAGGATCCGGACAGTAGATAACAGGAGGCAGGTTACTAAGCGTAACTGTCTCGGTAACTGTAACCGGTGAGGTCTCTTCCGAGTCGGCTGTAGCTATGTTAGTTACACTGCCTACATCAAGATCTGACTGCTTAATAGTATAGGTTGCAGTACAGGTCATAGATGCTCCCGGGGCCAGTGTTGTCTCCGGACAGATGACTATAGCCTTGTCATCGGATACTGTAACTCCATGAAGAGTGACGTTACCGGTATTGGTTACAAGGTAACTGTAACTGATCATATCACCTATTTTATCATAAGTAGACGGTGTGGCTGTCTTAGTGATACTTATCGATGGTGACTGTGATGCCGTTATCGTCTCATCATCCGTGTCACTGTATG
>CAZTDW010000132.1:0-11429 GCA_964611835.1 uncultured Rikenellaceae bacterium
TATTACTGGTTTTCGATCTTGTCAAGTTTTGTTTTTACAGCTTCGTATTTTTCAGTCATCCTGAGCCTGTAATAGAGTTCTTTCAGGCCTCTGAGAGCATAAACGTCATCAGGAATAAGCTCATTTGCTCTCTCCATGTAAGGCAGAGCTTTGGAGAAGACGTTCATAGCCTCTTCGATGGCTGCATTGTATTTATTGACATCCATTATATCATTTGCCTTGACGAACATGTCAGAAGCCTTGTTAATGTATGCAGCACCCAGACCATACTGGCTGTCATACAGGTCGGGCTTCAGTTCGATTGATTTTGAAAGATTGCTGATTGCATCGTCATACTGACTTGAATTAAGGTGAATAATACCTTCGGCAAAATACAGGCTGTAGTTTGAGGGATCAGCTTCTTTTGCCACTTTCAGGTATTTGAGTGCCTCATCATTCTTTCCGCTCTTTATATAAAGGTCGATAAGCTGAAGGGTGACGGACTTGTCGCCGGGGAATTTGTCGGGCAGGCTTTTGAGGGTAGCCTCTGCGGTAAGGGTATCGCCCATTCCCAGATAGCTTTCATACATTTGATAGTAAGGGGTAATTCCCATATACTGCATTTCAGCACATTTATTGAAGTAACCGATAGCTTTATCGAATTTCTTTGAGTTAACGGCAGCCAGGCCTGCATTGTAATACATTCCTGTGTCGATAGCTCCGGCAAAGTTGTCACTTTCGGTTATCTTTATCTGGGTCTCGAATGATTTCAGAGCACCATCAAAGTCTTTGGCTTCAAATTGAGTGCCTCCCTGGGAATAAAGGTCCAGAGCAAGAGAATTATAGATCATGTTGGCTATGATCCTCTTCTTAACAGTGCCTTTGGGATCTAATTCCATGGCTTTTTCATAGGCAGAATAAGCATCGCCGAGAGGGTCAGCTCCACAGAGAGATTTGAAATTCTGATTATCTGATTTAAAAACTGCCTGACAGAGTTTCCCTTTAGCAAAATAGGTATTAAACCAGTCTTTTGATTTCTCATCAATCATTGCCTGGTCAAGAGCCTCTTTCGCTTTGTCGAGATTTCCCTGTTCGATCATGGTAAGAGCGCTGGTCACCTTTCCCTTCTGAGCGTAAGCGCCAAGAGATACAATTAGGACTGCAATGAGCAGTAGATACTTTTTCATAATTAAATTCTTGTTAATGTGTCATTAATAGTTTTGCAAATTTAAAACATTACTTGTTAATCATCAAATTCTTTGCCAAATTCCTTTTCGGTATGGTCATTTTGTTGACCCATATCAGCGTCATCCCCTGATTCTTCCTCACTTACAAGCACACTGGCCACTGATGCAATTATGTCATTCTCCCGCAAATTTATCAGTCTGACGCCCTGGGTAGCCCTGCCCATAACCCTCAGTGCCGAAACAGTGCTTCTCAAAATGTTGCCGAACTGGGTTATTATCATCAGATCGTGGTTGTCTGTCACATCTTTCAGAGCAATAAGAGATCCGGTTTTTTCAGTGATATTTATTGTCTTTACGCCTTTTCCTCCCCTGTTTGTGATACGGTAATCTTCTATGTCTGATCTTTTTCCGTACCCTTTTTCAGAGACTACCAGGATTTCCTTTTCCTTGTTTTCAACTGTTATCATTCCGACGACAAAATCAGACTCATCGTCGGCAAGACGTATTCCCCTCACTCCCGATGCGGTTCTTCCCATTGGTCTTACCGACTCTTCAGGGAATCTTATGGCCCTGCCTGACCTGACGGCAAGCATGATATGGTGACGGCCATTTGTCATCCTTGCTTCCAGAAGCTCATCCCCTTCCCTGACGGTAATGGCGTTGACTCCATTCTGCCGGGGCCTTGAATATGCTTCCAGCGAGGTTTTTTTAATGATCCCCTTTGCTGTGCAGAGTACGATGAAATTATTATTTATGTATTCCTCGTCATTGAGGTTCTTTACATTGATGAATGCTCTTACCTTGTCGTCCTGCTCAATGCTTATCAGGTTCTGCATTGCTCTTCCCTTGGAGGTCCTTGACCCTTCGGGGATATTGTAGACCTTGAGCCAGTAGCATTTACCCTTGACAGTAAAGAAGAGCATGGTGTTATGCATTGTCGCAATATAAAGATGTTCAATGAAATCCTCTTCCCGGGTGGTGCCTCCCTTTGAACCGGTTCCTCCCCTGTTCTGGCGCCTGAACTCGGTGAGAGGGGTGCGCTTTATGTATCCAAGATGGGAAATGGTTATTACCATTTCATCATCAGGATAGAAGTCTTCAGGGTTGAATTCCTCGGCATTGGGTATTATTTCGGTTCTCCTTTTGTCACCGTATTTCTCCTTTATTTCCTGAAGTTCATCCTTGATGATTTTCATCTGAAGGCTTTCATCTGCCAGGACACTCTTCAGGTACTCGATTAATGCCATAACCTCTTGGAATTCAGCTCTGAGCTTCTCCTGCTCCAGCCCTGTAAGCTGGCGCAGCCTCATTTCGACAATAGCCCTGGCCTGTATTTCGGTAAGCTCAAACCGCTCCATGAGCCTTTCCCTGGCCTCATCGGGATTTCTGGATGACTTGATTATCGCTATCACCTCATCAATATTATCGCTGGCAATGATCAGTCCCTGAAGGATATGAGCGCGTTTTTCAGCCTGATCAAGATCGAATCGTGCCCTTCTGAGGATAACATCATGGCGGTGCCTTACAAAATAGTCTATCAGGTTTTTTGTGCTGAGAGTTCTCGGCCTGCCCCTGACAAGCGCAATATTATTAACATTGAAGGAAGTCTGAAGCGAACTGTATTTGTAAAGATTGTTGAGCACCACATTTGCCGTGGCATCCTTTTTAAGGATTATCACCACCCTCATACCGTTACGGTCGGATTCATCATTTATATATGAGATGCCTTCAAGCTTTTTCTCATTGATAAGGTCAGCGATCTTTCTGATCATTTCTGCCTTGTTGACCATGTAGGGTATTTCTGTGACAATAATGCACTCACGGCCCGAATGGGTTAGCTCTATCTCCGTTTTTGCCCTTATGACTATCCTGCCTCTGCCGGTCTCGCAGGCATCCTTTATCCCCTGCTCGCCATATATGATCCCTCCTGTCGGAAAATCAGGACCTTTGATGTATTGAAGCAGTTCCTCGGTGGTAATGTCCCTGTTGTCAATAAAGGCAATGGTTGCGTCTATTATCTCTGTAAGATTGTGAGGCGGCATGTTTGTTGCCATCCCGACAGCTATTCCTGATGCGCCGTTGACCAACAGATTGGGTATCCTCGTCGGCAGCACAATCGGCTCCTTCAGCGAGTCGTCAAAATTAGGCTGGAAATCAACAGTTTCCTTATCAATATCCGAAAGTGTCTCTTCCGCTATTCTCTTTAATCTGGCCTCGGTGTACCTCATTGCAGCCGGACTGTCACCGTCTATCGAACCGAAATTTCCCTGTCCGTCAACAAGAGGATACCTCATGGTCCACTCCTGTGCCATCCTTACCATGGCTTCATAAACTGACGAATCGCCATGCGGATGGTATTTTCCAAGCACCTCCCCTACTATCCTTGCTGATTTTTTGTGGGCTTTGTTTGAAAAAACTCCCAGCTCTGACATGCCGTAAAGAACCCTTCTGTGGACCGGTTTCAGTCCATCCCTTACATCAGGTAAAGCCCTCGACACTATTACTGACATTGAATAGTCAATATATGCCGACTTCATCTCCTCTTCAATATTTACCTGAATTATCCTTTCTCTTTCTGACATAAATGATTAATTAGTAAATAATTACAAACAACCACACCATGTGTGTGTTTCGAGTACGAATTTAGTGATAATTTAGGTAATTTTGGCCATACGGCATCGTGACTTTTAAACATTCATTGTTTATAATTGGGCACGAAAATTGCCCGGTAAATATTGTGTAAAATTTACCTTTGATTTATACCGTAATGGTATTTATGTCCGTTTATTACTGACATTATGACTGTTTATGAACTTAGTTTTGAAATGTATTTAAATTAAATATGGATTCACAATTTTCACAAAGAGTAAAAGATATTCTTGGATACAGCAAGGAGGAGGCTATAAGGCTGGGCAACAGTCATATAAGTCCTGAGCATCTGTTTCTTGGAATTCTCAGGGATGGAGAAGGGGTAGCAGTTGATATTCTTATCAACCAGGGGATAGATCTGCCGGTACTGAAGGGATCGCTTGAAAAAAGCATCAAGGTCGAAAATCCGGTTCCGGTAGCAGATCATGAGATAATCCCTTTGCTAAGGAGTACCGAAAGAATCCTTAAACTTGTATATCTTGAAGCCAAATCCCTTAAAAGCAGTACTATTGATTCCGAGCATCTTCTGCTTGCAATTCTCAAGGATGAGAATGCTCTGGTTACAAGGTTTCTGGCAGAGCTTGACGTTGATTATCAGTCGGTAAGAAGGGCTGTTGAAGCAGGCTTCCCCTCAGCCAGGGCTGATTTCCCGAGGGAGGAAGATGAAGAAGGCCAGTCATTCGGAAGTTCAGGCAGAGGCTCCCAGTCAACTCCCTCCTCTTCCAAATCATCATCCGATACACCGGTGCTTGATAATTTCGGCATCGATCTTACTAAAGCTTCCGAAGAGGGACGTCTTGATCCAGTTGTGGGCAGGGAAAGGGAGATTGAAAGGCTTGCACAGATACTGTCGAGAAGGAAAAAAAACAACCCCGTCCTTATTGGAGAACCCGGAGTTGGAAAATCGGCAATCGCTGAAGGCCTCGCCTTGAGAATAACCAAGAAGAATGTATCGAGGGTGTTGTTCAACAAGAGGGTTGTTGCCCTCGACCTCGCTTCCATTGTTGCAGGAACCAAGTACAGGGGCCAGTTTGAGGAGAGGATGAAAGCCATATTGAACGAGCTTTCGAAAAATGACAACATAATCCTGTTCATCGACGAGATCCATACCATCGTTGGTGCCGGAGGAGCAACGGGATCACTCGATGCGGCCAATATGCTCAAGCCTGCACTGGCAAGAGGTGAGATTCAATGCATCGGTGCCACCACTCTTGATGAATACAGACAGCATATTGAAAAGGACGGCGCACTTGAAAGAAGGTTCCAGAAAGTTATCGTTGAACCCACTTCTATAGAGGAGACAATAAATATCCTTCATAATATAAAGGAAAGATACGAGGAGCATCATAATGTGGTTTATACCGACGATGCTATCGATGCCTGCGTAAAGCTGACGAACAGGTATATATCCGACAGGCATCTTCCCGACAAGGCAATAGATGCTCTCGACGAATCGGGTTCAAGGGTGCATATTTCTAATATCGTTGTACCGGAAAGGATACTTTCCCTGGAAACCCAGCTTGATGATACCAAGAAAGAAAAGATGATGGCTGTCAAAAACCAGAATTTTGAAAAGGCCGCCAGCTTCCGCGATAAGGAGAAAGATCTTCTTGACATGATTGAGCTTGAAAAGAAGAAATGGGAAAAAGAACTTGCCGTTAACAGGGAAACCGTTGATGCTGAAAAAGTTGCAGAAGTTGTCGCAATGATGACAGGTGTTCCTGTTCAGCGGATAGCCCAGACGGAAGGAACAAGACTTCTCAAAATGGCTGATGAGCTCAAGGGCAGTGTGATCGGACAGGATGAGGCAATCCTGAAGGTTGTCAAATCGATTCAGAGGAACAGGGCAGGCCTTAAAGATCCCAATAAACCCATTGGTACGTTTATTTTCCTCGGTCCTACCGGCGTGGGGAAAACCCAGCTGGCAAAAGTGCTTGCAAAATTTCTGTTTGATACAACCGACAATCTTATCAGGATCGACATGAGCGAATATATGGAGAAGTTCTCCGTTTCACGCCTTGTCGGTGCACCTCCCGGATATGTTGGCTACGAGGAAGGCGGACAGCTTACCGAGAAGGTCAGGAGAAAGCCATATTCGGTTGTGCTTCTCGATGAGATAGAGAAAGCTCATCCCGACGTATTCCATATTATGCTTCAGGTGCTTGATGAAGGCCAGCTTACCGACAGCCTGGGCCGAAGGGTGGATTTCAGGAACACTATTGTAATCCTGACTTCAAATATCGGGACAAGGCAGCTTAATGAATTCGGAAGGGGAATAGGCTTTGATACGAATGCAAAGAAAGCCACCCGCGATGAGCAGGCCAAGAGCATCCTCCAGAAAGCGCTTCAGAAGACATTTGCCCCGGAATTCCTTAACAGGATAGACGATGTGATTATGTTCAATTCACTTGGTAAAGAGGAGATTAACAAAATCATTGAACTTGAGCTGAAAGGATTGTTCGACAGGGTAAAATCACTTGGATATCAGATGAAGATCGTCCCGGCTGCAAGGGATTTTATTGCAGAACGGGGATTCGACGCAAATTACGGAGCCCGCCCTCTCAAGCGCGCAATACAGAAATACCTCGAGGATCCGATGGCTGAAGTGCTGATAAAGGCTGACCTTCAGCCCGGCGATTCAATACATGTGGGATTTAACAGTCAGAAATCGGAGATCCGGATAAAGATCCACAAAAACAAGCCGGAACTTCCCGAGATTGCTGCTGAACCATCCGCCGAGTAACTGTTGCCGGAAGGAATGATTCATCTGATTTCTGTTGCGTGGGAACTGCGGGGCGGCTTTATTGCTGAACCGGCACTCCGAAGAGATCAAATTCCGTTGAACGGGTGATAAGAATATTGTAGAAATTTCCGGGTTTCAGATCATGGACCGCGCTTATCAGCACTTCCTGGTCAACCTCTGGACTGTCATGTTCAGTTCTTCCGACAAACAGGTCACCTTCCCTCCTGTCGATTAATGTTTTCACTATTTTATCGATCTTTAATGAATTAAGATCAGATGATATTGTTTGCTGCAACTGCATGAGTTCAGAAACGCGCTCATTCTTTGTTTTTTCGGAGATGGTATCATTGTAGTTGAAGTATGAAAAGGTGCCTTCTTCATGTGAATATGGAAAAACACCCATACGGTCAAATCTGAATTCGCCGACAAAATCTTTCAGCATGTTGAATTCCTTCCGGGTTTCACCGGGATGACCCGCAATCAGTGTTGTTCTGACAGCAGCCCCGGGCAGCTCTTTTCTTAGGGTAGCCAGCAATTCTCTTGTCTCGGGTCCGTTATGCGATCTTTTCATCATTTTGAGGATCTTGTCGGAGATATGCTGGACAGGAATATCCAGATACTGGCAGATTCTTTCGTTTCCCTTCATCAGGGAGATGAGCTCGGCGGGGAAGTCTGCAGGATACAGGTAGTGAAGCCTGATCCATCTGAGAGATTCGATATTAAGGAGTTCCCTGATCAGTTCCGGGAGCATCCGGACCCTGTATCTGTCGAGGCCGTAATAGCTGAGATCCTGGGCTATCAGAATGAGTTCCCTTACACCGTCGCGGGCAAGGTTTCCCGCTTCCTCAACCAGCTCTTCAACGGATCTGGATATATATTTCCCCCTTATGGAGGGTATGGCGCAGAAGGCACAGGTCCTGTCGCATCCTTCGGAGACCTTCAGATATGCAAAGTGGCCCGGCCCCGTTATTATCCTTTCCTGGAGAAGCTTTTGGTCAGTTGAGGTCCCCAGTTCCTGAAGTATCTGGTCCATGCTGTTTACACCGAAATATCTGCTGACCTCCGGAATTTCAGTTCTGAGGGCATCGGCATATCTCTCTGAAAGGCAGCCCATGACATATAACTTCCCGATATCACCCTTCATCGACGCTCTTACATAACGGAGTATTGTATCTATGCTTTCCTCCCTTGCGTCGTTGATGAAGCCGCACGTATTGATGATAACAGCATCGGCCGAGAGGTCAGGTGAATCGTAAACTATCCTGTAGCCCCCGGCTTCAACCTGTCGCATCAGCTTTTCTGAATCGACAAGGTTTTTGGAGCACCCAAGGGTTACTATATTTACCGTTTTGTTTTTCACACGAAATTATTCTGAAACTGATTGCAATGTGGTTTTCGCCGGCAGGTGATGACGGGATGAGTATTTTCTATTTACCTGTTGAAAACAGGGAGTCAACGAATTCATAGGCATTGAATACCTGCAGGTCGTCAAGCTTCTCGCCAAGGCCGATATATTTGACCGGGATCCTGAACTGGTCGGAGATCCCGATGACCACGCCTCCCTTGGCCGTTCCGTCGAGCTTTGTTATTGCCATTGCCGTCACATCGGTAGCGGCTGTGAACTGCCTGGCCTGTTCGAAGGCATTCTGACCTGTAGATCCGTCGAGCACCAGCAGCACTTCGTGGGGGGATCCGGGGAGTATCTTTTCCGTAACCCTCTTTATTTTGGATAGTTCCGACATGAGGTTCACCTTGTTGTGAAGGCGTCCTGCCGTATCGATGATCACAACGTCGTATTTACCGGCAACTGCGGACCTTACTGAATCGAATGCCACCGATGCGGGATCGGATCCCATCTGCTGTTTTACGATATTAACCCCTGCCCTGTCGGCCCAAATCTGAAGCTGATCTATGGCAGCAGCCCTGAAAGTGTCGGCAGCTCCGAGAAGTACTTTTTTCCCGGCAGACCTGTACTGAAATGCTAATTTTGCAATGGTTGTGGTTTTTCCGGAACCGTTAACCCCCACCACAAGTATGACATAGGGACTGGATGGCAGGACGGATGAAAAATCGCTACCAGGGCCTGTTAAGTTTGCTTCAAGGAGAGCAACGATTTCTTCCCTGAGGATCCGGTTGAGCTCATCGGTATTCAGGTATTTTTCCTTCGATACCCTGTTTTCAATTCGCTCAATGATCCGGAGGGTGGTGTTAACCCCTACATCTGAAGATACAAGAACTTCCTCCAGATTATCAAGAACCTCGTCATCAACCCTGGATTTGCCTATTACAGCACGCGACAATTTTGTAAATACGCTCTCCTTGGTTTTCTCGAGGCCCTTGTCAAGTACCTCTTTTTTCTCCTTGCTGACGAAGCCGAACCACCCCATCCTGATAATTATTTGTTGACTGACATAAGTAAAAAAAGCTTTCTTCAGCGGAAGAAAGCTTCTGGAATAAATTAGTTTACAAAGGATTACTTTCTTGAAAAGAAATCCTTTATATGGTCATTATGGACGACTTCTTCCTTGAACAGATAAGAACCTGTCTTATCTGATTTTGACATCTTGATGCATTTGGTAAACAGTTTACCACTTCCTGTCTTTAATGCTGCAACTACTTTCTTTGCCATGGTGCCTGATGTTTACTTTATTTCTCTGTGTAATGTGTACTTTTTAAGGATAGGATTATATTTTCTCCTTTCAAGCCTGTCGGGCGTGTTTTTCCTGTTTTTCGTCGTTATGTATCTTGATGTGCCCGGAACTCCGCTCTCTTTATGCTCGGTGCATTCCAGAATAACCTGTTGCCTGTTGCCTTTAGCCTTCTTTGCCATCTGCTTCTGAAATTAATAATTAAGAATAAGACCCTTCTCCTTTGCTTCCTTCAGTACGGCTGTAAGTCCTTTTTTGTTGATGAGACGAATGCCTGCTGATGAAACCTTAAGTGATATCCATCTCTCCTCTTCGGGAAGATAAAATCTCTTAACAAAAAGATTTGGGTAGAACTTTCTTTTTGTTCTTCTCTTCGAGTGGGAAACATTGTTTCCTACTATCGCCTTTTTCCCGGTTACCTGACAAATCTTTGACATGATTCCTTATTTTCCTCGTGATCTTACGTTTTTCTTTTTTAAAACGAAGCGCAAAGTACGTGATTTTTATCTGATTAAACAAATATTTATTTCAATTTTTTTTAACTGATGAAAATAAATGGTCTTACCTGCTGATTATCTGTAATCTGAGAAGATTCATAGCGGCCAGTGAAAACCTTGTGATATTGTTTATTCTGTCGGTGCTGAAAGTGTGTTTTTCGGAGACTGTCCCGGCTTCTGATGCGACTGAAATCCAAACCGTTCCCACAGGCTTATCCGGGCTCCCTCCTGCCGGACCGGCGATACCGGTGGTCGCAACACCGAAATCAGTTTTGAATACTCTTCTTACGCCTTCGGCCATTGCTGTTGCCACCCTCTCGCTAACCGCTCCTTCAGAAGCAAGGATATCGCGACTGATACCCAGAATTTCGGTTTTTATCCGGTTGTCATAAGCAATGACTGAACCCGTGAAATAATCCGAGCTTCCTGCTACGCTGGTAATCCTGTGAGCTATATAGCCACCCGTGCAACTTTCAGCAGTGCTTAGAGTTAAATTATTGATCTTTAATAAATAACCAATTACCATCTCAAGCGTTTGCTCATCTTCTCCGTAAATAAGGTCAGGTATGATTTTGTAAAGCTTCCTTGTTTGTTCCGCAATTATTTTTTCAATTTCAGTTCCCGGTTTGGAAGTACCGGTAAGCCTTAATTTAATTACCCCGTATGATGGAAGATAAGCGAGCTTAATGCTTTCCGGGAGTTCTGCCTCAAACCGGGCAAGGATTTCTGCCAGACGGGCTTCGGGCATGCCATAAGTCATTATGTTCTTGTGAATTATGGTCTGTGACCTGAAGCGTTTTTTTATGTCGGGTAAAACATGTTCATTCATTATGTATTTCATCTCGCCCGGAACGCCGGGCAAGGAAATGAAAATAGTGCCTTCCTTTTCGAACCACATGCCGGGAGCCGTGCCTGTGGCATTGGTAAGAACACTGCATGACTCAGGAACTTCAGCCTGTTTCCTGTTATTCTCATTCATCGGTAAATTCCTCCTGCGCATCATCTCCCCTATCATAGACAGGACTGTGTCATTAACAACGAGCCGGGTGTTAAAGAATTTACAGAGAGTGGGTTTGGTAATATCATCGCTTGTGGGTCCAAGTCCGCCTGTAATGATTGCCAGATCAGGTCCTCTTTTTGAAGTCTCCGACAGTGCATTGAGAATTTCATCCCGCCTGTCATGAACTGCAGTCCTTCTTGTAACATCAAAACCCGCGGAACTCAGCTCAGACCCTATCCAGGCAGAATTGGTATCGATCGTCTGTCCTATCAGGAGTTCATCGCCAATTGTAATTATTTCAGCTTTCATTTTATTAGTCTCACAAAACAGGGAGCAAAGGTAAGGAAAAAAAGACGGAAGACAGAAGACGGAAGACGGAAGGCCGAAGACCGCTTTCGGTATGATTTTTGATACAAAAAATAAGTTAAATCTGACAAAAACTTTCCATAATGAAACTCAGATTATTATTTTCCGCAGTCCTTTTAGGTGCCCTGTTCTTCGTTGGATGCGAAAAAGTTGAAACAGGCAGGTCATTTGACAGCATCGTAGATGACAAACTGAGGGTCGACGCTACACTTGCCTTTTCAATCGACAGCATAAGAGATTACAGGTGCCCTTCGGACGTGGTCTGCATCTGGGCCGGCGATGTTGATATCTTCATAAGGTTTTACAAGCCCTTTGAGCATATTGATACCATTATGAATCTGTACAATACCTCCAGAAATC